>CAMTOM010000192.1 GCA_947074125.1 uncultured Desulfovibrionaceae bacterium | reverse complement strand
GGCGTGCGTAAACAGGAAAGAAAAGGGAAAGCAAGAAGAGGCGCACGTGAAGGGTCGCATTATCACAAATTAATGGTATGGTGAATTGAGGGGTATGTCATTTCCTGACACGGACAGTCGTCAGCGTATGTAAAAGGGTTTTGCTTCAGAGGATACAGAATAAAGTTCCAATAGCACACAAAGGCGGGCAGCGTCACGAACATGAGCAGATACGCCCAGGACTTTGTGGTAAGGAAATACTCATAAAATGTTGCAAAATGGGCATCCATCAGAATCTCCTTACGGCTTAGTGCTCATCTCTAAAGTTAGGATGTTCATAAAGCACTGGCATATGGTATACGATGAAGCGGTATACCGTTACAATCAGGGTTACAACAAAAATGGAGATGCAAATTTCCCAGATAGAGGGGAAATAGCGTTCGCTTGCAGGCAGTTGATAGTTAAAGGCGATCATGCTGACATTGAAGCGATTCAGTATAATACCAGCAACCGCATTGATAGAGCCGATACGACACAAAGTGATGTTACGTTCCCGTGCGCCCTTGGCATAAATAAGGGCGGGCATCAGAACGAAGAAGAGCATTTCTATACACCACCACATGCCGTAACCGGAGAAGAGGTAGTAATAGTTGGCTTGCACAATCATATCGATGAACTTCAGCATGAAGTAACCAAAGAGGATAAAACTGGCAGCCTTGGCGAAACTGAAAGCAACGTCATCAGCTTCACGCAGGTGTGTGGCATCCATATAGTGGTGGACGCCTTTGTGAGCAAACATCCCCTCGAAAATGACCATGGATGAACCTGCCACCATGGAGGAGACAAAGAAGAACATGGGAATAAAGGGAGAATACCACAAAGGGTGCAATTTGCTTGGAGCAATCAGGTAAAGTGCGCCCAAGGAAGACTGGTGCAGTGTGGAAAGACAGACACCAAAGATGGTCAGTAAAATAGTGACCTTGATCACGTATTTACGCCATTTGAGCAGGAAGGGGAACTTTTGTGCCAGCCACTCCATGGGAGCAACAGAAAACTCCACAAAGAGTACCGTCAGGTAGGTGGCAACGCACAGACCTACTTCAAAGAGTACCGATGTCGTGCCTGGGAAGAAGAACATGTAAGGCAGACGGAGCGGATGACCAAGGTCATACAGCAGCGCGAAAACCACAAAGGCATAGCCAAGAAAGGCAGTTGTAATGGCTGGACGCACCGCAGAGTGAAAATGTTTCATACCGAAAATGTAGCATGCTACTGTGGTAAAATAACCACCAGCAGCGAGGCTGACACCACAAAGCAGGTCGAAACCAATCCACATACCCCAGGGGGCATTATCATCAAGATTGGTAATGGAGCCAATACCCTGTGTGAAACGGATGACCGTTAGAATAAAGCCTACCACAAGGATAACTGCTGTAATCTGGTTCCCAGGGCGTTTCAGTGAGAACTCGCCCAGATTGAGCATTTTATCCTTGGTGGGGATGACAATGGAATGTGTGGAACCAGACATGATTATACACCCTCCCCATGCTTTGACGAACAACAGCAGCTACCATCGCTTGGCGGTTGCTGTGCGGTCTTGAGAGCCTGGCGTACCTGAATGGCCGCTTCGACACCCTGGGTTTTTTCAATATTTTCCACAGCAGCTTCCAGTGCCTGCTTGGTTTGAGCCTGCGCGGCAGCTATGGCTTTTTCCTGTTCTTTCTTGACCAGACGTTCCTTGCACTTGGTAATGCCGTAGACACCGCCAAACAGTACAGGCCAGAAGGCAATAATCATGGGTACAGCACCCAGGGCACCCGCAGTGAGTTCACCCATGGGGCGATTGCCCAGATTCATATCCATTCCCAGTTCTGCATGGGGAACACCTGAAAGAGTCATCCATGCGGTACCGCCAGCATCGTATTCGCCATAAAGATAGTCGACGTACTTTGCAGGTTCTTTGTCCATACGCTTGCGGGCAATTTTGATCAGGTCACTGCGTTTGCCAAAGGTAAGCGCGCCCATGGGGCAGGCTTCAACACAGCCTGGGAGCTGTCCTTTCTGAAGGCGAGGGCTACAGAAGGTGCATTTAAGCACAAGTGGATCCCATGCTTCTTCGTACTGGAAGCCAGGAACATAAAAAGGACAGGCAACCATACAGTAACGGCAGCCCACGCACTGACTTCCATCATAACTGACAACGCCACTGGGCTCTTTTTTGAAGCACTTGGCGAAACAGGCAGACGCACAGGCAGGGTCATTACAGTGATAGCACTGAAGTTTACGGAAGACAGGTTTGTCCTTACCCCCTTCAGGGTTCTTTATCATGTATCTGTTGACTACTGTCCAGGCATCCGCTGTGGTGCGGCGCTTGGTTGCAGTAACTTCCAAGTCGTTAAAAGGTTTGGCTGGCATGGGCAGATTGTTGACTTGCTGGCAGGCTTTTTCGCAACGGCGACAGCCAATACAGCGAGTTGTGTCATGCAGCACACCATAACTGTTTTCATAATAGGGGTATGTGGTGGTACCACCGGAAGCTTTAGCGACTTGAGCTGTTCCGAGGGCGGAAACCACACCCGCACTCCCAAGGATAGTCAGGAATTTTCTGCGGTTCATATGTGCTCCTCAAGCGCTATTTCGCGCGTTCCTTATGACAGGTTGTACAGTCAGTATTTCTTGGTCGCGAAACCTTCATACTGTCATGACAGCCCATACATTGCAGGTGATACGCCGCCTTGAGTGTGGGGCGATCAGGATTAGCCGCGTCGTAGTTTGCCGTGGTATGGCAGCTACCGCATTTGGGCGGTGTTGCCGACAGAGGGCTTCTGTGGTGACAGGTGGCACACAGTGTTGCAGGGTTGTTATGGAATGCTGCCGCAAGCTTGTCATCTTTGATTGCTTTCATCAAGGAATCAAGATGCTTGGCATGGGTAAAGGTATTGGGCTCGTACTGATCGGCAAGAGCATCAATAGTCACATTATAAGGAATGCTGTTAGGATTGATGTAGGGGACGGGTGTACGCTTTGCGACAGTGGCCTCAGCAAGAGCTTCATTATCGGAGCTGGAGAGCTTGCCTTGAATGCCCTGACGGAGCTGTTGTGGTGTCATTGTTGTTGCAACATCATGACACACGCCACAATACTCCTGACCACGGGCAGGCTTAATAATACTGTGGCAGCCAGCACACTCTGTCTTTTTGAGCTGCTCAACGTGACAGCTGACACAGCTACTTGGTGTGTCTTTGTCGCGCTTGGCAATGTTTTCCGCGTGCATTGCCCGTTCAAGAGTGATGAACTTGCCTTCTTCTTTGCCCTCAACAGTGTGGCAGGAAGAGCAGGCAACCTGATCTCCAGTGTGGTGACAGGCCTGGCAGTCTTCAATCTTTTTCTCATGAATCAGGTGATTGAAAACCGCTGGTCGCATCGCCGCATTTGCGGGATTGGCTTTCTCCGTCACCGGAAAGAGCACCATGGCTGAAGGCGCACCGCTGTCGGTCGCTTCCAATGTTCCGGCAATTGTGGCTTTGGGAGCCAATATTACGCCAGAACTGACCACGGTAACTACCGCCATCATAACCATCCATCGCAGCAGTGTTTTACCGTTCCTCATGTGCATGTCCTTTTTGGATGCAAATAATAGACCCCAATCCATGCGGCCCCATGCCGACACAGACGGAACGCAAGCGGAACCGCAACGTCTCTTTTTTCAGAAGCGTGACGGAAGCTTGAGAAAATAATACCAAATGCTACCCCAGGGAACAGCTTACGTCAAGACGGAAAGAGAGATAGCAAGTTCTCTTTGGTTGTTTATTATGGCCTTGAAAGGGGAAGTTCGTATGCAATAAAGACGCACCTGTGATTCATATCGCGTCATAATTGGAAGGAAAATTTTTTCAGGTGAAAGATAATATGGTTGAAGAGAGTTTCGTGATCTGCAGGATGGAGTCGGATGGCCTGTGTTTGTGCGTTGAACCAGGTGATTTGGCGTTTGGCATATGCACGGGTATTGCGCAGCCAAAGAGTGCGGCAGTCAGCAAGAGAAAGTGTGCCCTGCATATGAGCCAGAATTTCTTTACAGCCGATACCTGACCAGCCTGGAGCCAGAGGGTCACTGCATAGTGAAAAAGCGTTTTGAGCTTCTTCAAGAGCGCCATTATCCAGCATAATGCCTATACGCCGATCGAGAGCGGGGGGGAGTTGGGAGAGTGGTGTAGAAGGTGTAGG
>CAMTOM010000191.1 GCA_947074125.1 uncultured Desulfovibrionaceae bacterium | reverse complement strand
TCGCCCTGGTATGGGGGTGGCTGTGGGCGCGTGCGTGGCATCTGCAAATGATTGAAGGGAGTGACCTTGCAAGCAAGGCTCGGCGTCAGCATCTGGCTTCGGAGTCTGTTGTGGGTGAGCGGGGTATGATTCTGGACAGAAACGGGCAGGTACTTGCTCGCAGTGTGGAATCCCGTTCGGTATCTGCCTATGTACGCTCCATAAAAGACAAGCATCAGGCTGCGCAGTCTTTAGCGCCCATTTTGAAGATGAGCCAGAAAGAGATTCTGAAGAAGCTTTCTCCTGCGAAAGGCAACTTCGTTTGGCTGGCTCGCAAGGTGGATGATACCACAGCCGCTTCTGTAGCAAAGTTAAATATCAACAGTATTTATATAACGAAAAAAATTAGGAGAGAGTATCAATTCAGGCATGTGAGCTGACAGCTTATGGGGGTTGTTGGTCAGGATGAGCATAGGCTTGAGGGGAATAAACGCGGTCTGGAAAAACGTCTCGTTGCTGCCAAAACCCGTCAGGTTATGCAGCGTGATGCAACGGGGCGGCGTCTTTCTCTTCAGTCTTCAGAGCGTCCTGATATTCGGGGAGAGGATGTTTCCCTGACATTGGATATGCAGGTACAGTTTTTTGCTGAGTCTGCCATCGCCAGAGCCGTTGATGAGTACAAGGCAAAGTGGGGTGGCGTGCTTGTTGTCGATGTGCCGACGGGTGATATTCTTGCCTGGGCACAGTATCCTTTCTTTAATCCAAATGTGCACAAGAATTATGTGCAGAATCAATATCGTAACCGTTTGGCTCTGGATGCTCTGGAGCCTGGTTCTACATTCAAGCCTTTAGTGATGGCTGCTGCATTGCAGGAGAACAAAATAGGTGCGAACAGTGGCATCAAGTGTGAAAATAGCAGCTGGCGTCACAGCGCTATATACATTCGAGATACACAGGCCTACAAAAATCGCTAAGCGGATGAGATCATGCGGTACTCCTCCGATATAGGCATGGCTATAATTGGTCTGTCGGTGGGCGAAAAGAAAATGCACAACTATCTGGAATCACGTGGTTTCGGACAGATTACTTCTGTGCCTGTAGTGGAAAATAAAGGTATGTTGCGTTCTGCCCGTGACTGGCGTGATTCTGATGTCATGACGATTTCATTCGGTCAGAGTATTTCTGTAACAGGTCTTCAGATGGCGCAGGCCTATCTCACGCTTCTGAACGGCGGCGAGTACAAGCCTTTGCGTTTGTTACGTGAAGAAACGCGTGTTACGCAGAAGCAGCAGATATTCAGTGCTGATGTGAGTCGTCAGGTAATGTCTATGATGCGCAGTGTTGTTCAGGAAAATGGTACAGGCACACGAGCACGCATTCCTGGTGTGGACGTGGCTGGAAAGACAGGCACAGCACAGAAAGTGGATCAGGCAACACGCACATATGGCAAAAAGCGCCTGGCATCATTTGTGGGATTTGTTCCTGCACAGTCTCCGCGTTATCTGGTAATTTCACTTGTGGATGAGCCAGCAGTAAACTCGTACGGTGGTGTGGTCGCGGCTCCTGTTTTCCGTGAGGTGGCTACCAAGACAATGACATATGGTGGGCAACTGACAGAAGTACAGGCGCAGGCTGCGGCACAGCAGAAGCAAAAAGCTGTTCCCGTAGGACGTGCCACAAAGATGCAGATGAAGACAGTTGCTTTTCAGGAAAAGACAACAGCAGCCGCACGGGTCAAATCTCGTTCAAATGTTGCTGAAAGAGAAGCCGCACGAGCCTGGAAAGAGGTTGTGGCAGAAGGGAATAGCGACAGTCTTTCTGCCAATATGATACGTGGTGGTGCTGTGGTACCTGATGTTGTGGGAAAAAGCCTGCGCAATGCTGTTGAAGCTTTTGCCCGTAGTGGTGTGGTACCAGTGTTAAAAGGCGTTGGACAGCGTGTTGTACGCCAGTTCCCTGAAGCAGGGAAGGAATGGCCTGAAAGTGGTAAAGTTGGAGAATATGTTCTCTGGCTTTCAGAGAGGTAGCATTTCGTGGAAAAAGACTTTGCAGCTCTTCTTGCAGACGTTCGCGCCAGGAAAATTGATATTCGGGTGGATTCCCGTCAGGTGCAGTCGGGAGACGTCTTTGTTGCCATTCCTGGTGTAAACGAAGATGGTGCGCGCTTTATTCCTATGGCTGTTGCGGCAGGCGCTGGCAGCATTGTCTGCCGTCCAGATGCTTTTGCCGGTATGGAGCTGCCAGCGGGTTGTGCTGTCATTGCTCATGAAGAACCCCGTACAGCCTTGTGGCAACTGGCTCAGGCGCGCTACGAAACAGATATTGCCGCTCCTTTTGTAATCGGTGTGACAGGAACAAATGGGAAAACGACAACAGCCTATTTGCTGGAACATCTTTTGGGAGCGATGGGCTATAAGACGGGTGTTCTGGGAACGGTAAGCTATCGCTGGCCAAGTTATTCAGAGGCTGCCCCTCTGACAACACCTGATGCCTTGCGTGTCCATAGCATGCTGGCTCAGATGCGAGATGCGGGCGTTACGCATGCCATCATGGAAGTATCATCTCATGCTCTTGAGCAGTATCGTGTGGGAGGTGTGCCTTTTGGGGGAGCGATATTCTCCAATCTGACTCAGGATCACCTCGATTTCCATCCCAGTATGGAGAGCTACTTTGCTGCCAAGGCACGTCTTTTCCTGGAATTGCCCAAGGCAGATAAAGCCGCTGTGATTAACAGTGATGATCCTTGGGGCAGAAAACTGCTGGAGCTTTGTCCTCAGGCACTGGCATTTGGCTTGCAAGGAGTCCTGCCGGGAAGGCGTCAGTTACGAGGAGAAATTCTTTCTTCCACAACAGCAGGAACACATTTGCGCATGACGCTGGAAGGAAAGAGCTGGGAGATACGTTCGCCTTTGGTAGGAGCATTCAATGCTGCAAATCTGATGGCTGTGCAGGCCTTGTGCGTAGAAATAGGGATAGAGCCGGAAGCTTTCAGTCATTTCAGCGATTTTTATGGTGTTTCTGGGAGGCTGGAGCGTATTCCCAATCCTGACGGAATGGATGTTTTTGTCGATTACGCGCATACGCCAGATGCTTTGATCAATGTTCTTAAGGCCTTACGTGGTGCTGGATTCAAACGCATTATTACGGTATTTGGTTGTGGTGGTAATCGGGACAGAAGTAAACGTCCTCTTATGGGTCAAGCTGTGGCGCGTTATGCCGATGTAGCTGTTGTGACGTCTGACAATCCCCGTCAAGAAGATCCCGCTGCTATCATCGAGGATATTATGCCTGGCGTTACTGAAGCACAGCAAGTCGTTGTAGAGGCTGATCGCCGCAAAGCCACGGAACGTGCACTTTCTCTCATGCACCCAGGAGACGCTTTGCTTATTGCAGGCAAGGGGCATGAAGACTATCAGATTATTGGCCTTACCAAACACCCTTACAGTGATCAGGACACGGTGCGGGAGATATTGCAGTGCAAATGACGTTAAAGACAATAGCGCATGTACTGGACGTACCTTTACGAGGGAGCGGAGATATTTCGGTTTCTTCGGTTGTTCGTGACAATCGTGAAGTGACGCCAGGTGCTCTTTTTGTGTGCATTCCTGGTGAAAGGGTGGATGGACATGATTTTGCCCCGGCTGCTGTGGCTGCTGGGGCAGTTGTCGTTCTTGCTCAGAGAGAACTGCCTGATCTCGGTGTTCCTGTTCTGTGTGTGAAGGATACGGTACAGGCCTTGGGGCAGCTTGCAGGGTACTGGCGTTCCTGTACACAGGCAAAAGTTATTGGAATTACGGGAACAGCAGGCAAGACAACGCTGAAGGAAGTGCTGGTGCAGGTATTGTCCGCAAAAGGCAACACTGCCTGCAATGCCTTGAATCTGAATAATCAGATAGGTATGCCTCTTTCCATATTGCAAACAAGCGGCAATGAAGATTTTTGGGTTTTTGAGGCAGGTATCAGCCATGATGGCGATATGGACGAGCTTGGTGCTATTTTGCGTCCTGATATTGCTATCATACTCAATGCGGGGGCAGGGCATACAGAGGGGCTTGGTGAAAAAGGTGTTGCCTGGCACAAGGCGCGTCTTTTATCCTATTTACCGCCTCAGGGTGTTGGTTTTGTGAGTGCGGACTATCCTGATCTGGTACGTGAAGCGAAGGTTTATCATAAAAAAATAGAATTTTTTTCTGTGCAGGATGCAGCAGCAGAGTCGTATGTCTCTCCTGTTGG
>CAMTOM010000190.1 GCA_947074125.1 uncultured Desulfovibrionaceae bacterium | reverse complement strand
TACATGAATGTTGTGATGGATTTATTTCCATATGAAAAGAAGATGTTAGAAATTCAAAAACGGGTTCGTCACTTCCTCATTGAGACAAGGCGCTGTTTTATAATCTTGCTTTTCCTCTTTCACCACTTACCGAGCAACAGCGCATGGTTGACCGCATTGAAAGTCTGTTTTCCAAACTGGACGAGGCAAAGGAAAAGGCCCAAACTGCCCTTGATAGCTTTGAAACCCGCAAAGCCGCCATTTTGCACAAGGCGTTCACAGGAGAGCTCACTGCAAAATGGCGAGAGGAAAACGGCGTGGTGTTGGAGAGTTGGGAAAAAAAACCGTTAAATAAAATTTGTAACTTCAGAGCTGGCTATGCTTTTGACAGTAAAGATTTTATAGATTCTGGTGTGCAAATAATTCGTATGGGTAATTTGTATAATGGCGTATTGGATTTAGATAGAAATCCTGTTTTTATGGATAAAAAAGATATTGAAGATAAGGTTTATTATAAAAGTCTAATTTGTCAAGGTGATATACTCCTAACATTAACTGGGACTAAATACAAGAGAGATTACGGCTATGCAGTGCTCATAAATGATAATTACGAAATGCTTTTAAATCAGAGAATTGTTGCATTAACCCCGGAACAATGTGTAACAAATTATATTTATTATTATTTGAAATCAAACATTTTTAGAGACATATTTTTTAGCAATGAAACAGGTGGTGTAAACAAAGGGAATGTCAGTTCTAAATTTGTAGAAAAAATTGAAGTAAAGCTTCCTGCTCTTCCAGAACAAACCGAAATTGTCCGCATCTTAGACAACATCTTTGCCAAGGAACAGCAGGCAAAAGAGCTATATAATGTAAGTGAAAACATCGACCTAATGAAAAAGTGAATCCTTGCCCGTGACTTCCGTGGGGAGTTGGGCAAAAATAACCCAGAAGAGGAAAGTGCAGTGGAATTGCTTAGAGAGATTTTGAAAGGAGAGTAGAATGAAACTACGAAATTTCATGTACTGCAATGCAAAGATATTAGATGATTACATCTCGGCAATAGATGGTTATGTGTAGTAGTTCAGACGGCTCTTGTTTTTAGCGATACGGACAAAAGATCATAATCACAGCTATCCTGATCTATACCAATCTTAATAACATTTTCCTTCATCGCATAACAGCTACTATGATACCAATTAACTTCCTCTCCACAAAACACAAAAAAGCCCCCGATGCACAAATACATCAGGGGCTTTCGTGTTCTTCGTAAACACTCTCAAATCATTTTGCTACAATAAAAGGCATACGCCGCTTTCACGCACAGTAGCCATCAAAGCTCATTATTTCAGAGCCTGTGCAATGGCATCCGGACTGCTATTGACAGGCAGTGCCTTACCGTTGACAAGCAGTGCAGGAAAGCCACCAGTCTTATAATATAAACGCATTTCTTCTGCCGCAAAGGCATTTACCACTCCCGCATTGTAGGCGTCTTTCACTGTAGCAAGCTGACGCTCCATAGCTACGGGGGGCTTCATCGCATTCATATAGGCATAATGGATGGGCTGTTCGCGCACATGCGCCACCGCATCAAATTCATTAACAAAGCGCTTTACCCCACCCTGCTTTTGCTGTGCTGCTTTCGCATTATTCCAGCGTTGCAAGGCAAAGGTCATATACGGTATGGCTTCTTGTTTGCGCGAATGAGCAATCCACACGCCAAGCCCCATCACATCTGTACCAAAGGGCTCGCTGCTGTTCCCCATAACCACTACTTTGGCATCTTTCGCACTCATTTTAGGAATGGCAGCGACAACATTAGCCCATAATGCCTGGCTCTGCGGTTTTGCAGGATCAAGCAATACCAGCACTTCATTACGTGCTTTTGCTTCACCCCAGTACACAGGGTAAACTTCTTCCTTCCATGTCTTGCGATGTGCAACCTCATCCTGCAATGTCGTGGGTACGGCATTCAGATGTTTGAGCAACTTCTCATTCTCCTGAGACACCGCCCGCGTTACAGGAAGTCTTTTTTGCAGATACGGATTAAAGGCATTTGCCTGCGCCCAAGCTTCGCCTCCACAAAGCAGAACAACAACACCTAAAATCCCCATTCCCTTTACAATCCTTAACATACACTCCCCTTAACATACAGCCATACGCTGTAATGATTGGTATAAATGGTCAAGCCATATCTGAATAAAACTATCGTATTCTACAGAGCCTTTCAAGACAGGTACGCATACATGCCCTTGCGCCTGAATGCGTGAACGCCATGAAGAAGGCATTTCCCCCACCATATCACGTAATGCATGCCCTCCTATCACAGAAAGGAAAGGCAATAACCAAACCCGTCGGGATTGCAATCGCGACAGAATAGTATCCAGCGTAATCGTACTGTTAAGAGTACCTATATGCACTCGCGCATCCTGCCTGTACACAGCATGCGCCAGATCATCATAACGCGATACGGCACTGTGCTTTGCTCCGTGCCCCATGAGCACCACATCCTCATCAGGCTGCCTTGCTTCGGGAAGATGCGCCAGAACAGCTCTGGCCACAGCATCCACATCGGCAGGCGTTGCCAAAAGAGGCGCCCCAACACTGACGGTAAACTCTTCAGAATCCGCGACCGTCGTTGCTATTTCCAAAATATCGCCGTATTCTTTGCCCGGAATAAGCTGAAGAGGCTGTAAAGCCACATGCGTAAATCTCTCAAAAAAAATTTTCTCCAGCGCCTTTCTTACCGAATCAGCCTTCCGACGTTCTGCGACCATACGTTCCCGCAGCAAATCTGATGTCAGCGCCCAGCGTACAGGAATACCAGGAAAGCGCTCACGAACTCTGGAGTCAAAACATTTCAGTGCCGATTCCCCCTGAAGGGAGCTCACACCGTATGCCGTAAGAAGAATGGCGCATTTCATGGGCATTATACCTACGCTATCCCCGTTCAGGAAGCAACAGCACCCATCCTCCCATTGACAACAGCCACAAGGGCTGTAGAATACAGAAATATTGCAATTATCAGGAGTCTCTCATGTCAAAAGCCCTTGTACTCGGCGGCCAGACAGGTCTGCTCGGTCAGTCTCTGGTACACATTCTCACAGAAAATGCATGGGAAGTGACGACCCTTGGACGGCAGGATGGCAATCTTTTGGATATGGACTTTTTACACGAACAAATCACCCAAAAGGCGCCTGACGTTATTTTCAATACCATTGCCTGGACACAGGTAGACGATGCTGAAGAACATGAAGATGAGGCACTCCTCTGGAACAGAGGGCTTCCACAGGCAATCGCCTCTATTATTAAAGGAACAGAAACCCTTCTTGTCCACTACAGCACAGACTTTGTTTTCCCTGGCGATACCACTCGCGCCTACAAGGAAGATGACCCCACACGTCCCCTTTCTGTCTATGGTTCAAGCAAGCTTGCTGGCGAGCAGGCTCTTTTGGGGACTATTCCTGATCAATGTTGTATATTACGTACTGCATGGCTTTTCGGCCCGTGGCGGAAAAACTTTATCACAACCATCCTTAATCTTTGTTCCCAACGCGAAACAATCAATGTCGTACACGACCAGACAGGATGTCCCACCTATACACCAGACCTTGCCCGCTGGAGTATGCTGATCGCTGAAAAAAAAGCAACGGGAATTTTCCATGCGGCCAATGGCGGACACGCAAGCTGGTGTGAATTTGCCTCGGAAGCGGCTTCCCTCGCGGGCAAATCCTGCCGTGTGGAGCCTATTACATCCGCAGACTGGCCTCAAAAAGCCACACGCCCCACCTATTCTGTTTTGGATACCAGCAAGCTGGCGGCATGTATCGGAGAAACACCCCGCCCGTGGCCGCAGGCTCTGCGTGAATATATTTTCACTTATTTGCCTCCGTCACAAGAATAGTCGTTAACAAGCACTTTTCCGATAAGCACATTTATGTAGACTCACATTAAGAACTATAACAGGCAGAAAACATGAGATTTTTCTGCCTTTTTCTTTTAATATGTGCTTTTCTCCATCTATTCCTGTTCCTCGATACGCGCGATTGTCACTTTCCCCCCTAAAAGACGACGCCGTGCCCGTCGTGGCTAGGGAACACATATTTTTTCACAACCGACATTCTTGAGGAATTCCTTCCGCCTGTTCGCCATCTTCCTTGCTTGTATCTCCACCCATGCCCGCACGCCATCCTGTGCAGGCAACTAAACATTCCCCTCCGACCACGCAAACTCCC
>CAMTOM010000189.1 GCA_947074125.1 uncultured Desulfovibrionaceae bacterium | reverse complement strand
GTAGTAAGAGAGGGCGGGTGGAGTCGCGGCTTGCACAACGGAAGTACGGATGATCAGTGCGTGTGCGGTTAGTGACGGCGGTGCGAGTGTGAGGGAACTGAGATCTGCTGTGCGGCGCAGGGCTGTGCCCCGAAAGAATGTGTTCATGGTATTCCTTGTGTTGGGGGAGGGTGTGTGGTGTTAGTTGGGGGAAGGAAAACTTTTGTCGCTCTGCTGCCCATTTGCGTATTGCGCTAAAGCACAACGCAAACGCCTTCGGTGCCGCTGGTGGCGACAAAAGTTTTCCTCCATCTCTGCTCTCGATGCCCGTAGAGTTCGTAAGTTCACTAAGGGGCACGTGTTATTCTGTGTGTGTTATTTTATTTCGTCGTCTGTCAGATAGCAGGCTGGGTCTTCTGCCCAGATATCACCATGAAATGCCTCAGCACGCGCACGGAAGTTGCCACCACAAATGTTCAGAAAACGACAGCGGGCACAGCGTCCGCCTACATGGGCTTTCTTGTCTTTGAGTTTGTGGAGGAGTGGGATTGAGGTGTCTTCCCATATTTGCGAAAAAGGACGTTCGAGGACATTGCCAAAGGTGTGATTGCGCCAGAACTGGTCTGCGTGTACCTGTCCGTCCCACGAAATACAGCCGATCCCGCGTCCGCTGTTATTGCCTTCATTATACTGCAAGAGTTCCAGGACTTCTTCAGCACGTTTGGGATCTTCACGCTTAAGGCGCATCCAGACATAAGGGCCGTCAGCATGATTGTCTACTGTCAGGATTTCTTTGGGCATTCCCGCATCAAAACAGGCACGGGTTTCATCCATAATCAGATCAAGCAGGGTACGAGTTTCTTTGTGGTCAAGGTCTTCCTTAATGAGTTCTGAGCCGCGACCGGAGTAAACAAGATGATAAAAACAGGCGCGGGGTACTTCGAGGTCTCGCAAAAGGCGGAAAACACCTGGGACTTCGCCCACATTACGCTTGTTGATTGTGAAACGTAAACCAACTTTCAATCCTTCAGCCTGACAGTTGGCAATGCCTTCCAGTGCTTTGCGGAAAGAGCCGCTGACTCCACGAAAGCGGTCATGAACTTCTTCAAGCCCATCCAGAGAAATGCCTACATAGGAAAGACCAACCTCTTTGAGTTCGCGAGCCTTTTCCTTTGTGATGAGTGTGCCATTTGTGGAAATGACCGCGCGCATTCCTCTGCTGGTGGCGTGTTTGGCCAGTTCAACGAGATCCTTGCGCACGAGCGGTTCGCCCCCAGAAAAAAGCATGACGGGAGCACCATATGATGCCAGATCATCAATCAGTGTCTTGGCCTGATCGGTGGAAATATCATCGGTACCATGTTCTTCCAAAGCTTTTGCATAGCAGTGGACGCACTTGAGGTTACAGCGGCGTGTCATGTTCCAGACAACAACAGGTTTTTTGTCTGCCGAAAACTGAAGCAGATGTGAGGGGAGTTTGCCAGAATGCCGCCCATAACGCAGGGCGTCAGAAGGTTCAACCTGATTACAATAAAGTTTGGAAATGCCGATCATGGTAATAACTGTCCTTTGGCTGCACGATACAAAGCGTTTTGCCGGAGGAGAACATCGTTCCGGCATATCGCAAAAAAAGATGGGCTATAATGAAAAATGTTTTCCTGTGAAGATAAACTGTCAGGAGAATAATGCAGTGACATATATCACACAGGCAAAGCAAAATGTGTATTGGGAATGGATATATGTACTGTTTGTTATACAGCCATTCCCATCTTATACGTCTCTTTTGTGCTCATAGGGGCGAAAGAGCAATCACCATAGAGCATTATCCTTCGCAACAGGAACACTGGAGGACTGCCTGTTTAGAGCAAACCTTCCAATACTGTCAGTGCGCTGTCAATGCCTGCGGGATTATTCCCCCCAGCCTGTGCGAGGTCGGGGCGTCCTCCGCCTGAACCGCCGATAGGCGCTGCCACCTCTTTAATAAGAGCTGGTGCGGTAATACGGCTGTGCAAATCCTTTGAAACATAAAGGAGCAGGCTGACCTTGTCATCTTCCTGTGCGATAAGGCAGGCAACCCCAGAGGGCATTCTGGAGCGGACTGCGTCCATAAGATCTCGCAAGGCCTTGACGGGCAGTGCGCCGACATTGGCTGTCAGCAGGGAAATGCCGTTCACTTCTTTTATTTTCTGTACAAGCTCTTCTGGCTGCACTGACGCAGAACTCGCTTTTTCTGAGTCTTTACGAAGCTTTTTAATGTCTGCTTGCAGTGCCTCGACTTTTTGCACAAGCTCCCCAGAGCGGGCTTTCAATAAATGCCCAAGGTGCGCCTGTTCCTGGCGCTGCTCCTGTATGAGAGTCAGGGCATTCCAGCCTGTGGCAGCCTCAATACGCCGTACTCCAGCAGCAACGCCAGATTCTGAAAGGAGCAGAAAAAGTCCAGCCTGTCCTGTGCGGGTGAGATGCGTGCCACCACACAGTTCCACAGATTCTGTTGTGTTACTGTCGCCGATGCTGACCACTCGTACGGTATCGCCATATTTTTCGCCAAAGAGTGCCATTGCGCCTTTGGCAAGCGCGGCTTCCTGTCCCATCTCTTCAGCGTGTACAGGGAAATCCGCCAAAATAGCGCGGTTGACTTCCCGCTCCACAGCAGCCACTTCTTCTGGAGTTAAAGCCGCAATATGTGAGAAGTCAAAACGCAAGCGGTCAGACCCAACCAGTGATCCTGCCTGTTTTACATGTGTGCCAAGGACATTGCGCAAGGCAGCATGGAGCAGGTGGGTACAGGTATGATTGCGCGCTGAAGCCAGACGGTCATTGGGAATGACATCGAGAGTCACTTCCTGATCCATATGAATGGTGCCATTGGTAACACGAATCTTATGTACGATGAGATCCTGTGTGGGCTTTAAGGTATCGGCAACATCAGCCTGACCTGTTGAACTGGCCAGGGTACCAATGTCGCCCATCTGACCGCCCGATTCTCCATAAAAAGGCGTGCGCGCTGTGATGAGGAAACCTTCATCTCCCGCAGGGAGTTGCGAGACAGACTGACCATGCGCATTCAGCAGAGCGGCAATACGACTTGTTGCCGTGAGTGTGGTATAGCCTGTAAATTCTGTACGCAGACCATCATCATGCAGTTCTTTAAAAATATCTGTAGCGGCTTCTCCCTGGCTTCCTAACAAACCACCCGCTTTTCTTGCGGCGCGGGCACGGTCTTTTTGTTCCTGCATATGCGCAGAAAAGCCTTCACTGTCTATGGTGAAGCCGCGTTTTTCAGCAACATCAGTCACAATATCCAAAGGGAAACCAAAGGTGTCATAAAGCTTGAAGCAGAATTCGCCTGAGACACAGGGAGTGCTGGCAGACTGTTGCAGTGTTGCCAGTTCTTCTTCCAGCAGGGCGAGTCCTTTTTCAAGCGTGAGGCTGAAGCGTTCTTCTTCCTCACGAACCACTCTGGCGATGAAATCAGCATTTTCACGCAATTCTGGATAGTCTTCGCCCATAATATCCACAACTTTGCGCGCTGTTTTGTAAAGGAAAGGTTCATGTACGCCCATCAGTGTGGCAAAGCGCAGCGCACGGCGGATAAGACGACGCAGGACATAGCCACGTCCTTCATTGGAAGGAAGGACGCCATCGGCGATAAGAAAAGCCGAGGCGCGGCTATGGTCGGCAATCACGCGAAGGGCGGTATCAATATCGTTGGTATCAGGCATGCTTGAGCTGTAACTGACTCCAGCAACGTGCGCCGCATACTGGATAATATCCTGAAAAAGGTCACAATCGAAGTTGGAGCGCTTACCCTGACAGACCGCAGCGATACGTTCGAGTCCCATACCTGTATCAATGGATGGATGTGGCAGGTTGCAGCGCGAGCCATCTGCTTGCTGGTCATATTGCATGAAAACCAGATTCCAGATTTCGAGGTAGCGGTCACAATCACATTTGCCTATGCCGCAATTGTCGCCACAAGCCATATCCGCACCCTGATCAACATAGATTTCTGAACAGGTGCCACAAGGGCCGGTATCGCCCATGGACCAGAACTTATCTTTTTCTCCCATGCGGAAGATGCTGTCAGGGGACACGCCCGCGACGTGCCGCCAGTGTTGATAGGCTTCTTCATCCTCGCGGTAGACGTTGACGTCAAGACGGTCTTTGGGCAAACCGAGTTCGCGTGTGTCGACATCCCAGGCGAAATGATTGGCCTGGTCCTTCACATACTCTCC
>CAMTOM010000188.1 GCA_947074125.1 uncultured Desulfovibrionaceae bacterium | reverse complement strand
ATGCCCACAGGAAAGGTTTGAGACAGGAGACAGTAGTTTGCGCGTTCAGACCGCCTTCCCCCGTAGGGGTTGGCCATTGTGGGCGACTTGAAAATGAAATTGCGCCGCCAGAATGTGGATCTTGTGGATTTTGGCATGGGAAATCCCGACCTGGAAACGCCGCCGCATATTGTGGAAAAGCTGGTGGAGGCCGCACAAAAAGCCCCCAATCATCGTTATTCCCTATCGCGTGGTATCCCGAATTTGCGTAAGGCTGTTTGTGATCGCTATGCGCGCATGTATGACGTCTACCTTGATCCGGAAGAAGAAGCCATTGTGACTATGGGCTCCAAAGAAGGTCTCGCACACCTCTCTTTGGCTATGCTCTCGCCTGGGGATGTGGTGCTTGCGCCTGACCCAACCTATCCCATTCACAAATACGCTCCCGTTATTGCTGGAGCCGATGTGCGCAGTGTGCCTATTGGGCCTGGACGGGATTTTTTTGAGGATCTGACGCTCGCCGTAAAGCAGGCATGGCCAAAGCCAAAAGTGCTCTTCCTTTGCTATCCGCATAATCCCACGACAGAGGTAACCACACTCGAATTTTTCCAGAAGGTCGTGGACTTTGCCAAGGAACATGAAATCTGGGTTGTGCATGATCTGGCCTATGCAGACCTTGTCTTTGATGGCTATGTGGCGCCCAGCTTCCTTCAGGCGCGTGGTGCCAAGGATGTGGGTGTGGAGTTCTATACCCTGTCGAAAAGCTATTCCATGCCTGGGTGGCGTGTGGGCTTCTGTATTGGCAATCGTACGCTGGTAAAAGCACTCACGCGCATAAAAAGCTATCTTGATTATGGTATTTTCCAGCCTGCTCAGATCGCCTAAACTGTTGCGCCGTATGGTCCTGATGACTGCATGCACGAAATTTGTGGTGTGTACCGCCAGCGCCGCGATGCCCTGATTGAAGGCCTTAACCGTATCGGCTGGGAAGTGCCGCCACCGAAGGCAACAATGTTTGTGTGGGCACGTATTCCTGAACCATTCCGGAAGATGGGCTCTGTGGAATTCTCCAAGCTGCTTTTGCAGGAAGGTAAAGTAGCGGTATCGCCCGGGCTGGGCTTTGGTCATTATGGAGATGAATACGTGCGCTTTGCGCTTATTGAAAATGAACACCGTACACGTCAGGCTGTGCGTGGTATCCGCAGTGTGCTTTGTGGTGTTCCAGATAACGGAAATGATGAGGAATAATTGTGGCTGAAAAGTCTCCTTTACGTATAGGCCTTGCGGGCTTTGGCACTGTTGGTGGTGGTTTGGTACGGATGCTTGCTGAAAATGCAGAGCTTATCCGGCAGCGCACCGGACGGGACATGGAAGTGTCTAGAATCCTTGTGCGTGACCTGAAAAAAATACGCGCAATTCCCCTGCCTTCCGGAGCACAACTGACAGATGATCCCGCACAGTTGACGGATGATCCTGCCATTGATGTGCTCGTGGAGCTTATGGGAGGGATTGATGCGCCGCATGCGCTTATTTCCCGTGCTCTGGATAAAGGCAAGCATGTGGTGACCGCAAACAAAGCCTTGCTGGCTGAAAAAGGAGATGATCTTTTTCGCAAGGCAGCGCAACAAAAGCTCATGCTGCAATTTGAAGCCAGTGTCGCTGGTGCTATTCCCATTGTTGCCACGCTGAAGGAAAGTCTCGCGGGAAACAGCATTCACTCGCTGGTAGGTATTCTGAACGGGACGAGTAACTATATTCTCTCGGAAATGAGCAGCAATAACCTTGATTTTGCAACGGCGCTTTCGCAAGCCCAGGAACTGGGCTATGCTGAGGCTGACCCCACGCTGGATATTGACGGGCATGATGCTGCGCACAAGCTGGTATTGCTGATCCGTCTGGCGTATGGGAAAGAATATCCGTACACCGCCATGCCCATACATGGTATTCGCGGTATGAACAGAATGGATATCAATTTTGCACGGGAATTCGGTTATCGTATCAAATTGATAGGTCAGGCACATGTGGTTGATGGCAAACTGGAAGCTGGTGTTTTTCCCACCCTGGTGAACCATACCTTTTTGCTGGCTCGTGTGGGTGGTTCCTATAATGCTGTTCGCGTTGAGGGCAATGCGGTCGGATCTCTCTTCCTGCATGGACGTGGCGCGGGCGATCTGCCCACGGCTTCGGCTGTTATGGGGGACTTGCTCACGGTGGCGCGTCAGGCCATGCCCAACAATACCGGTTTTGTGGCGCAGGAGTTTGCACGTGCTGCCATTCTGCCTCCCGAAGAAGCCCGCAGCAGCTATTATGTGCGGGTGATGGTGCAGGACAGGTCTGGCGTGTTGCGTGATATTGCCGGATGTATGGCGCAAGAAAATATCAGTATGGCTCAGGTGATTCAAAAGCCCGAAGAAGCCGATGGCGTGCCTCTTGTGTTTATGACGCATGAAGCCTCCGCACAGGCAATGCACAATGCGCTTGCGAAAGTGGAGCAGGCAGGCTTACTGCGTGTGCCCGCTGTTTACTATCGCGTATTGTAATCATGCGGCAGGCGCAGTATCGCCTTGCGCAAGCGAGGCACTGTGGCCATGAAGAGAGCGTCGCCTGAAATACCTCCATGTATCATGCATGTGGATATGGATGCTTTTTTTGCGGCTGTGGAACAGTTGGACGATCCTTCCCTGCGGGGAAAACCCGTTATTATTGGCTTGAGTGCGCGGGGGGTTGTGGCAACAGCCTCCTATGAAGCGCGGCAGTTTGGCGTGCGCTCTGCCATGCCAGTGGTCACTGCGCGACGCTTGTGCCCCAAAGGCATTTTTCTGAAAGGGCGGAAAGAACGCTATCAGGAAATGTCTGCGCTGGTGATGCACTGCCTTGGACAGTTCTCTCCTCTGGTAGAGCAGGCCTCCATTGATGAAGCCTATCTGGACGCTTCTGGGCTGGAACGTATTTTCGGTACCGTTGAGGAGTTGGGAGAGCGCGTTAAAGAGGCTGTGTATGCGAGTACTGGGGGACTGACATGCTCTATAGGTGTGGCTCCCGTGAAGTTTGTGGCAAAAATCGCATCGGATATGCGCAAACCGAACGGGCTTTTTATTGTTACACCGGAAGAAATGCTCCCTTTTATACACGCATTGCCCGTGCAGCGCATTCCAGGTGTCGGACGGCAGACACTGCAAATTTTGGAACGCCTTTCTGTTGTGCGTGTCGGCGATGTTCTGACCTATCCAGAGGATTTTTGGCGGGAGCGGCTGGGAAAAGTGGGAGAAATGCTCTTTGCCAGAGCCTGCGGGATTGATCCCCGTCTGGTAACGCCGTACAACGCGCCCAAGTCGGAAAGCGCAGAAAACACGCTGGCTGAGGATACCTGTGACAAAGATGTGCTCCGGCGCTATTTGCTGGCACAGGCAGAGCGGGTGGGAGCTTCATTGCGGCGGCATGGCCTGTCTGGTCGTACCATTACGCTGAAGGTGAAATATTCGGATTTCCAGCAGATTACCCGTAGCAGAACGCTTGCCAGACGCACCAATGCCACAGAAACGCTCTTTGATGTTGCGTGTGATCTGCTTTCTGCTCTCAGTCTCTCGCGGGGCGTACGTCTTGTTGGGCTGGGAGTTTCTGGTTTTGAACAGACTCCAGAACAGCTCATGCTGACCGACACTTTGCCGTGCCAGAATGCTGCTACGCATGAGCAGGAAGAACGCCGTTTGCGTTTGGATACAGCTCTTGATACCTTGCGCGAGCGCTTCGGGCGTGATTCCGTCATGCGCGGTCGACTTTTTACCGAAGGCAAGTCAAAAGACTGAGCGGGTGATGTCTGCTGTCTTTGGGCATGTAGCGTTGCGGTGTTTGCAAAGCCTGTGCTGTGCGCGCTCAGATAAAAGCTCTGTGTGCTGTTTATACTGTGAGTGTGAGATGGACGCTTGACTTTTCGCTGTCGACTTGAAAAACTCTATATGTCATAGTCGCCCTTGCGACAATTGAATTTCTAAACCAATCCCTGTCAGGAGCGCATAATGAGAACTCCTATAAAAGAAGCCATTTCCATCTGCAAAACAATGCTGCGTGACGAGTATGACGACCATTTCATCAATATCCCCTTCCAAACGGAAATGCTGCGCCAAAGCAAAGCTATGAGTGTGGATATTGCATGTGAGTATGACTTTGCAGCACTGCTAAAACTCATTCCCAAAGCAGAGCTGAGTCGTCGTGATGATGGTGTTGACTCGACTGTTGTAAACAATAGTACCTTCAGC
>CAMTOM010000187.1 GCA_947074125.1 uncultured Desulfovibrionaceae bacterium | reverse complement strand
TACGAGATTTCTGAATGTGACTGGAGTTCAGACGTGTGCTCTTCCGATCTAATTCGTACCGTCGCAACATTGAGGCGATAATACAGATCCCGACGAAATGTTCCTTCGCGTACGCAATCCTCAAGACTGCGGTTTGTAGCGGCAATGACGCGCACGTCCACTTTTTGGGGACGACTCCCCCCAACGCGCATAATTTCCCCATCCTGCAACACGCGCAATAGACGTGTTTGCATGGAAAGCGGTAGTTCACCAATTTCATCAAGAAAGATGGTACCTCCGTCAGCGAGCTCAAAGTATCCAGCCTTTCCTTTATTGGAAGCACCTGTAAAGGCTCCAGCCATATAGCCAAAAATTTCTGACTCGGTCAGGCTCTCAGAAATACCCCCACAGTCTACTTTTAGAAGAATTTTGTCCCGCCTGGTACTCAAGCTATGTGTTAGACGGGCAAAGACATCCTTTCCGACGCCTGTTTCTCCAAGAATAAGCACAGAAGCTTCGGTGGAAGCGACATTCCCCAAAAGGGCACGCACTTCCTGCATCGCACGGCTTTCAAAAACAGGCTCCACGGAACGCGCCTGTTCCTGTGCCATATACGCCATCTGCTCATGTATCTGGTCAATGAGCTGACGCTGTTCATCCATTTGATCATTCAAACGGGTGATCATGGTGATGTCTCGCGCAAATGTGACCACAAGGCAGAGCTTACCATGATCATCAAAAACGGGAACGCCGGAAAGAACAAGTTTTTTGCCGTCACGCAGTTGCTGCACTTGTGTCACTGGTTTACCAGTGCGTACAATTTCGGGGTTCAGCACGTGATCAAAAACGCCCTCTTCTACCAGTGTTTTTACTTTTTTCCCCTGAATCTGCTCCTGCCTGATGCCTGTAAGGTGCTCATACATCCGATTGACACCGATAGCGGTTCCAGAAACATCAGTAAAGAACACCCCATCAGAGAGAGCATCCAGTATGCATTCAAAATGCTTGGAAAGAGAGTCTATTGTTCGTACAGGCATAACGATATAGTGGCAGCAGTAACAGAAAAAAGCAAGGTCTTCCCCATTTTGATGAAGGTATAAAAGAGAGCTGTTACTATATAACTTTACTTTTTAACCAAAATAGCTTTGTAAGAGTTTGACCCATAAAAAAATCCCCCGACAAGGTCGGGGGACACGATATTTCTCATAGAAAAATATTTTATTTGATAATGCCAGTTTCGTGGATCAGTTCCAGCACTTTGCTCCAGTATTTCTTCAGGCGCGAACGCACCATGAATGTACTGGTTGTGGAGTTGATGCCCGCTTCAAAGCTGATGCGTTTGACGCACAGATCATCAATGGCTTTTCCGGTAAGATCCTTATTCACGTCAGGCAGATAAATAAGGGCAACAATGTGGGAAGCGAGATCTTCATAAACTTTGAAGTTTTTGAAAGGTCTGCCGTCCACTTCCACCGCACCAAAGTAAGGGTTCAACCATACGACAAGCGGTGCGTCAGGAAATGTTTCTGCCAGAGACTTCAGGTAACGGGCATTGGTGAGCAGAGCCTGACCACCAGACATAATGGTGTGGAAATACACAGTATGTCCGGCATAGCGGAGTTCATGAAAGAGGTTACTGTCTTTCATGTAGTCATTCAAGGCAACGAAAGAAGATGCCCCATTGTCAATGATAGCATGAGCATTATCTGGCAATGCTGCGATACTGTTCATAACCTTGTCAAAGAGGAGTGGATTGATTTTATCTCCATCCATGATTTCGGCACGGGTTACGTTAAACTCGGAATAACCTGCCAGAGTGGCGTTCACCGGGTCTACATCATAAGCGTGAACGTCTTTTCCGAAATGCCGCAAAGCCTGATAAAAAAGCGATGCCACGTAGGATTTACCTACACCGCCCTTGCCCTGCTGAATAAAATGTATTGTCGCCATGCAAAACCTCTTTGACTGGAGCTGATTGTTTACTTGTCCCTATCTTCCGTCCTTTCCCACCATAAAAAAACATGTCCCCCACGGGTACTTTCTACTGCTTTTCCCCCTGTGTCAAGAAATCCTGAATAGACAGCAGAATGCAACAAACCGTAAAAAAACAGTTTTTTTTATGATGTATGAGGTTCATCCCCCTAAGACGCAACCACATAACACAGTAACACCATGGTGCGCCCGACAGGAATCGAACCTGTGGCCTACAGCTTAGGAGGCTGTCGCTCTATCCAACTGAGCTACGAGCGCGAAGATATTTCTTCTATTGTAGAGTCTTAATTCTTGTCAAGAGGCAGCAAAGCCTTCATACAAAAAAGATGCGTGCCTAGCGGAAAAGTTCCGCTTCCTGTGGGTTCATATTTCTGCGATCTTCAACATCCACACCTTTAGGTGCTTCAAAACGAAAAGGTGCAGACGCAAGCCCCACGTTGACTGAAGGAGACTCTAGTACAAGCTCGTTTCTATTGCCATAGAAATCAACAATCATTGCCTTTTCAATTATAGCATCGCTTTTACGTATCCATACTTCTGCCTCAACAAAGTGCGGCTGCGCTTCCTTGGGGTAAAGACGGAGTTTGGCAAGTGTTTCTGAACCCTCTTCTTCTTTGACATCAAAGTCTTTATCCAGGCGTGCCTGACCAGTAATGACCTGAATAATATTACGAGAGTCCTGAAGCAAGTTAAGCGAATACCTGTAGGCAACGTCCTCTTCTGGCAGGTAGTTCCAAATTTCCTTGTCGGAGACTATGATTAATTCTTTAGGGGAAGATGTTGTTTCCCAACGAATAAGTGAGGGCTTTTTGAACACCAATGTCCCTGTGCGTGCTTCTGTTACGCCACTTTCCTTATGAAAAAGAGTTTGTTTAAAAGGTGAGGTAAAATCATTTACGGCAGTGTATTTTTCATGCACACGAGAAATGATTTCCGCTGCATTGGCAGACACACTCCACAAAAGTGACATGGTGCACAACAATCCCGCACAGCAGGACAACATACGTATTTTATGGCTATACATCATTATAACTCCTTTACAAGCTTGAGAAAAAAGTACTCAAGCATACAGATAACGATGTTGCGAGAATATTCCCAGCAACACAAAAGTATTATTACAATCAATACACAGCACGTGGCTTGCTGCCATCTGCAGGACCAATAATTCCCGCCCGTTCCAGTTGTTCCCTAATCCGTGCTGCACGGTTAAAACCAATTTTAAAGCGTCGTTGAATCAAGGAAATTGAGGCTTTTTCCTGTTCACGCACAAAGGAGACCACTTCACCGAAAAGAGCGTCTTCCTCATCGTCTCCGCCCATACCGCCTCCAGCAGCGCCGTCATTACCCCATTCAGCGAAATCGACCTTATATTGTGGGCTTTGCTGGCCTTTCCAGTGTTCCACGACCGTTACGACTTCATCATCACTGACAAAAGGCCCCTGAAGACGCTGTAAACGTCCTCCGCTAGGCTTGAAGAGCATGTCGCCACGTCCCAGAAGGTATTCTGCCCCTACCGTATCTAAAATCGTGCGAGAGTCATGCTTTGACGTCACAAAGAATGATATGCGGCATGGGAAGTTTGCCTTGATAAGACCAGTGACAACATCCACACTGGGACGCTGTGTGGCAAGAATCATATGGATACCCGCAGCACGTGCCAACTGAGCCAGACGCACAATGCTTGTTTCCACTTCACGAGCGGCAGTCATCATCAAGTCTGCCAGCTCGTCAATAACAATAACCAGATACGGCATTGGCTCCAGGTCTGCATATTCAGGAGGAACACTGTTGCCAAAAGCAGCCAGCTTATCATTATAGGCGGCAATATTGCGTACACCGATAAAGCGTCCCATTGCAGCATAGCGTCTATCCATCTCAAGCACTGCCCAGTCAAGAGCATTCTTGGCATGCGCCATCTCAGTCACCACAGGATGGATCAGATGGGGCAAGTCCGCATATACCGACATTTCAATGCGCTTGGGGTCAACAAGCAGCAGTTGCAAATCTTCTGGACGCGCCTTGTATAAAAAGCTCATTAAAATAGAGTTTAAACAAACGCTTTTTCCAGCACCATTAGCTCCAGCTACCAAAAGATGGGGCATCTTGGCAAGGTCAGCAACAAAAGGCCGTCCGGCAATATCTTTTCCAAGCGCCATAGGACGCGGACCACCATCACACCGTCATGGCACTCAGAGAACCCAGTTTAGGCCCAATAATGTGTGTTAAGGACGGTGCCACTGGTTGCGGGTATGCACAGGTTATCCCCAGCGAGGATATTATGC
>CAMTOM010000186.1 GCA_947074125.1 uncultured Desulfovibrionaceae bacterium | reverse complement strand
TTCTGAAAGCTGAACATGGACGACCCAATGTTGCTGTGGGCTACATTGTCAACAAGAATAACACAGACTAAATCGGACGCGTTCATGTAGAAGGCAATGACCAAACCAGAGACAATGTCATTTTGCGTGAACTTCGCCTTGCCGATGGTGATGCCTATGATGGTGCCAAGCTGCGTCGTTCTACAACACGTCTGAATCGCCTGGGATACTTCTCGGCTGTTGATACGGAGCTTGTGCCTACCGGGCAGGATGAAGAAGTTGACTTGAAAATTAAAATCAAGGAAACGAATACAGGCGCCATTATGGGGGGTGTTGGTTATTCAGCCTATACTGATGTAGGGGTGTCTGCATCTATCTCAGAGCGCAACCTTTTTGGGCGTGGTTATGGTTTGGCGCTTCAGGGCTTCTTCTCATGGCGTAAATCTTCAGGAACATTAACGTTCTCGAATCCGCGTATCTACGACACAAATCTGTCTTTCAGCAATAGTCTGTATTATACCCATGATAATTGGGATGAGTTTTCCAAGGAAACATTGGGTGACAGTATCCAGTTTGGCTATCCGCTTGGGGATTATACAACAGCGGCTCTGGGCTATCGTTTAGAGCGCTATGTTCTTTCCGATGTTGCTTTTGGTGCGGATGAATCCATTCGCAAGTATAAAGGGGTAAACTGGACAAGTGCTGTGCGTGCAAACCTTGTGCGTGACACGACTGATTCTGCCCGTCCTACCAAAGGAACAATCACCCGTCTTTCTGCAGAATACGGTGGTGGAGGTTTGGGAGGATCTGACAATTTTGTGAAAACTGTTGCCGACTGGCAGGCTTTCTACTCCTGGTTCCCCAATCATACCTGGCATCTTCGCGGACGCTTGGGTGGTGTTTTCCAGAACACTGATTCTCCCATACCCGCGTTTGAACGTTTCTATGTGGGCGGCATTGATACCATTCGTGGTTACTCTACAACTGACCTTTCACCTCGCGGGAAGCTGAGTCTTGTACCTGGGAAAGGCTTTGAAAGAAGCCAGATCGGTGGTGATCGGATGGGTATCGTAAACCTGGAATACATCTGGACCTTCCAGCAAGATATGGGACTCTCTCTTGTGCCTTTCTTTGATGCTGGCTTTAACGTTGATCAGCGTCAATGGGGTTCTGTGCAGGATTATATTGTAGCCTCAGCCGGTTTGGAATTGCGTTGGCGTTCTCCCATGGGTGATTTGCGCATAGCTTATGGCATTCCTTTGGTTAAGGACTATGATAAAGAGATGGAAAGTGGTCGCTTTGAATTCACTATGGGGCAGTACTTCTAGTCTCTTAAAAATACTATAATTGATTCCTTTTGAAAGGGAGCCTGTGGTTCACAGAGGCTCCCTTTTTTGCTGTGCTGTTGCTCGTTTGTGTTATGAGGATATTTGTGTTGCAAACTCACTTCATTTTTTGCCAGTTTGTTTATTATCTTCTTCCTAAAAGGGGGGAAGTGGGGTGTCATCCCTTTGCATCTTGTGGGCGTTGTGTGTACAGTGCCCTACGGAATCTCTACCTGAGGAGAGTGTATGATATTATTGGGCTGGCTTATTGTGGCATATTTTTTAGGGGCAACCCCTTTTGGTCTGTTGATTGCAAAAATATTCTGCGGTGTTGATCCTCGCAATGCGGGCAGTCATAATATTGGAACCACCAATGTTGCCCGTCTGTGTGGTGCTGGATGGGGCATTGTTACATTGCATTGTGATGTTGGTAAGGGAGCGCTTGCGGTATATGTAGCGACACTGCTCAGTTCGAACTCCTGCTATATCTCACTTGTGGCACTGACGGTGTTGTTGGGGCATGTGTATTCCTGCTTCCTTGCCTTTAAAGGTGGCAAGGCTGTTGCAACAACTATTGGTATTTTTGCCGTACTTGCGTTTTGGCCTTTGCTTGTAGCGGCACATATTTGCATGCTTGTCATTTTTCGTAGCGGCTACATCTCACTTGGCTCACTGACATTGGTGACATTATTGCCGATATTTCTTGTGTTATGGGGAAGTTCTCAATGGGTGCCACTGGCCTTGTTGATTATGATTTTTGTCTTTTGGCGACATCGTGAAAATATTGTACGTCTTCTTCGTGGAACAGAAAAACCTTGGGTGCGTTCTCGTTATAGCCAGCAGAAAACGGAAAAAATATAAGCTGACGATGGACATTGGGTGTGTTTATGCCATCGTTTGAGTATATATGTTGTGAAGTGCTGACATGCCTGTCATGCGGGGCATGGCTTTAAGCACTAATTCTAAAGGAGTTGCTTTTGTATGGACATTCATGCTTTCCCTTTGTATCGCGGACAGATGGAATATGTCTGTCTTGCTTGTGGTACACGCTACTGTGCAGATGATTTGCTTTATACTTGTCCTGGGTGTGCTTCAGTTCTTTTATTGGAAGACGTTCACTTTGATACTTTGAAAACCCATGATGGTGCCTATTGGCGCACACTTTTTGACACACGTGCGGCGACACGCTGTACGCCTTTGCGTGGCATTTTTCGCTATTATGAATTATTGGCGCCTATTCTTGAGGAACAGGATATTGTCTATCTTGGTGAGGGTATTACACCTATTATTGCGGCTTCTGATGAACTGTCTGCATCTGTGGGAATTCCTTTTGCCTATAAAAACGATGGCCAGAATCCCAGTGCTTCCTTTAAGGATAGAGGGATGGCATGTGCTTTCAGTTATTTGAAATCATTGGTGCGTAAATTTGGATGGGACGAAGTTCTGACAGTATGCGCTTCGACTGGTGATACGTCTGCTGCGGCTGCTTTATATGCAGCTTATGTGGGCGCACCATTAAAATCTGTTGTGTTGCTGCCTCATGGTAAAGTGACGCCCCAGCAGCTTTCTCAGCCATTGGGGAGTGGGGCAACAGTACTTGAACTGCCTGGTGTCTTTGATGACTGTATGAAGGTTGTGGAGCATCTTGCAGAGCACTATCGTGTTGCCTTGCTGAACTCCAAAAATAGCTGGCGCATTTTGGGACAGGAGTCCTATGCTTATGAAGTAGCGCAATGGTATGCCTGGGATGTACGCAATCTCTGTCTTTTTGTGCCTATTGGCAATGCGGGTAATGTTACCGCGATTATGTCCGGTTTTCTTAAAATGTATGCGCTGGGGATTATTGACACTCTACCTCGTATTTTTGGTGTGCAGTCAGAACATGCTGATCCTGTATACCGCTATTATGCTGTGCCTAAGGAGGGGCGTCAGTGGGCACCTGTCAAGGTAAGTCCCAGTGTGGCGCAGGCGGCGATGATTGGTAATCCTGTTTCTTTCCCCCGTGTGGCGCGTTTGGCAGAGAAATATACTGCCATTGCTGGTGAACAGGCATTCCAGGTAATGCAGGTAACAGAGCAGCAGATCATGGATTCTATGATTCTCGCCAATCGTAAGGGGCATATTGCCTGTACTCAGGGCGGTGAGTGTCTGGCAGGTCTGCGAAATGCAAAAGCTTTGGGTATTATTGGAAAGGATGAATATGCGGTTCTGGACGCAACTGCACATGCGCTTAAATTCTCCGGTTTTCAGGATATGTATTTCAGCAATACTTTCCCCCCAGAGTATGGTGTGCTTCCTGATAGTCGTCTGGCAAATCGTCCTGAACTTCTTTTGGATGTGTCTCGTCGTTCGGCTTTGGATGATGCTGCCTATACGGTAGAAGCTGCTACGGCTGTCGTAAAGCATTTGGGGCTTCAAAAGAAGTAAGAGAAGATACGTTTTTAAGAAGAGCAGCCGTATTCCTTGGGAATACGGCTGCTTTTCTTTTGTATGGTATGTGATAGGAAGGCTGTGTGAAAAAGTAAGTTGTTACATGTACGCATGGCGATCTCTCATGACTGTTAGGGGGAAGGTGATACAGTTCATAAGCACGATGGGTCTGGAGTGATATTCTCAATGTTTTCAGGGAGCTATAATTTTTGCTGTTCGCCGTCTTCTGGCTTGGGGAAAAGGCTAACAAAATTTTGACGCTCTGTATTCTGAAATTGGTATTACTAAATGGAATTATTGTATTTTATTTTTTGGCCTATATTTTGCAATACATAAAAGTACCGCTTCCCCATGAGGGCGCAATGTGACCTTCAGCCTTTGGGAAAGTAATAAGGAGAAAATATTCATGTCTGATGCGTTTCCCCTGGTTTTTTCCATCACGTCTGGTAAAGGCGGCGTAGGCAAGACAAATATTGCAAACGAGGTCCTTTTGTCGAGATAGCCTCCGTGGCAATTTGTACCATAATCTGCTCTCCTACTTGCAGATACTGTCCAATTTTGCC
>CAMTOM010000185.1 GCA_947074125.1 uncultured Desulfovibrionaceae bacterium | reverse complement strand
AAATTTTTTGCACAAAACGATATAATGCCCAAAAAAACGGAACGGAACAAAGACTATCACGTGGGAAAAAATTTTTACCGACAATGGACTGGCATGGCACAATGCCTATTCCCTTGCCGAACCAGTACGCATCACAACACTGGAAGAACTTAAAGACTTCCTTGACGCTGTGCATATACGCTTTTGTCTCGTTAAGCCTTACATGGAAGAAAGAAATTATCCTGTTGTGGAAGCGCGTGAGCTTCTTCCTTCTTTTGATAGCGACATGTGGGAAGACACTCGTCTACCAGGTTTCTCTCTTGTAGCCTTTGCCCGTACCCTCAAATACTTTTCTGAAGTTTTTCAATATGATATTTTGCATCCCGTTCATGGCAGCAATCTCTATAATGGCGTGTGCTGTCCGCTGGAACAAAATATTGTCTCACAAAATCTTCAAACTATTTGTGATCGTCTTCCCCGTATGTTGCAAGAAGAAGTGAAAGAATCTTTTGCACATATTGATACTACAATTATTGATTTCTATCCTGCGCTACTCCCATATCTCTTGCATATGGATCGTGCTCATGTGCTTTCAAGAGATGCGGATGGACTTTTTCATCTTGCCGGCGTCTTCGCTTCCTTTCCTTCGGATATCGACAGCGAAATCAAGCGTTTTGGCTTGCGCATTGGAAAGTTTAAAGCAGGCAATGATGAACTGTATGAACGCAACCGCATGTTCGTGTATAATTATCTTATGGAGCTCTATGGCTTTCCTATTGTTTCCGAGCGTCGGACATCAAGCGCCCTCTTTGCCAGAAAACTCCACCGTATGGGAGAACCATTCCTCATACGGGTTCTGGGACAAACAGACAGAGCACTCACAACATATTGGTCAAATGCGGAAAAAACCCCCTACCCACATCTTGAAAAAATAGCTCTTGTCGCTCTGGATAACGATCAGGAAGAGGTTATACGGGCAGTCAGAGAAGGCGGCTTTTTTCTTGATGCAGAAAAAAGGGTTGTCATTCTTCGTGTCAGATATAACCAGCACAGCTATGATCCCAAAAACATCCGCAGAAACCGCGCTCTTTCAGTGAGCGCACAGGAAATATTGCACCCACTTACCGGAAAAAAACTCACAGGCTTCAATATCATTAAAGATGCTAACAATATGCTCCTGCGCCTGAATGACATCGTCCGTGGCGAGCATAATGGAAGTATTATCTACAAGCGCACAGAACGTATTGAAAATACTGATACCGATGAGAAAAAGCTGAAATTCCTTTACGCTTGGTTAACCAAACACCAACACCGTATCATTAATTACAGCGACGATTTCTTTTCTGACATCAGCAGGATTGTCAGTGCCTATCTCCACGCACCAGAACACGATGATATTTTTCAGACCTTCAGGGAACTGCATCGTGAAACCAATTCGCGCTTCAGCTATATTCTCCAGGCAAGAAAAGTCCGTACCCTGGATGATCTGCGTCATGGTTTTCACAAAGGCAATCGTATCCCGCGTCACCAGATGATGCAGGAAACCATTATACTGCTTCAGGAATTGCGCTTTGAAATTGTCAACTTTTTCCCGGAACTTGTTGAAAGCGCCATCCTTGCGATTGAAGCCATCCTTGCAGATCGCTATCTCATACGAAACTATATCGAAGCTCCTGAAGAAAAGTTGAGTTCCAAAGGAAAAGAAATCCGAAAAAATTATGGACGCCTCGTCTCTTTGCTTGACGGATTCAAAGCAGTGCGTAAAGCTCGCTCTGCTATTTGATTACCTATAGAGGACAGGGGCATTCATGGCTGAACACACGTTTTACCTCCCACCTGAGTCATGGGGAGAAGTCTGTTCCTTACCAGAAGCAGAAGCCAGACATCTCTCGCAGGTATTGCGCATACCCGCCGGAACAATCGTCCGCCTTCTGGATGGTCAGGGGCGGGAAGGACTTTTTTGCGTACGCGAGTGCAAAAAAAAGCATGTTTCACTTGAGATGCGTTCGGAAATACACCACCCCCGCCCACAATCACTCCCCATTCTCGCTCTCGCCCTGAGCAAAGCGGTTCGGCGTGGCTTCTTTACCGAAAAAGCCGTTGAACTTGGCGCCTATCAAATATGGCTCTGGCAGGGAGAACACAGTCAGGGAAAACTCTCTTCTGATGCGGTGACAAGCTGGCAGGGACAAATGATTGCGGGCATTAAACAGTCTGGCAATCCATGGATGCCTGAAGTTTCTGTCATTCCCAATGGTGCTGCCGGTCTTGTCGCACAGTCCGCGACTATCCCCCACCGCCTTTTACCGTGGGAATCGCAGGAAGGTATTCCTTTGCTCACACCGGAAAAAGCGGCACGCAAAGGCACTACTCTCTATGTGATAGGCCCAGAGGGCGGTTTTTCAGAAAAAGAACTCCATACCCTCAAAGAAGCGGACTTTGAGGCTGTCAGTCTGGGAACACGTGTTTTGCGCTGCGAAACAGCCGCCACGCTCTGTCTTGGTATCCACTGGTGGGCTTCACACCTTTCATAAGGATGTGCTTTCTTACAACTGCCCACTACAGGAAATGATATGTCATCGCAATTTTCTCTTCTTCCCTCAAAGGCGCCACTGGCAGAATCTCTACGTCCTGAAACACTTGATACCTATGTGGGGCAGACACATATCAAGCCACGCCTTCAGGCACTTTTACACGCCAAGCGTCTGCCAAGCCTGCTTCTCTTTGGCCCTCCAGGCTGTGGAAAATCTTCGCTGGCACTCCTTCTTGCCCGTACCCAAAGGCGTCGCTTTCTTCGCCTGAGCGCCCCTGAAGCCGGATTGCCACAGTTGCGCCGTGCGCTCAGCAGCACAGAAATTCTGATACTGGATGAGATCCATCGCTTTTCAAAAGCACAGCAAGATTTTTTTCTTCCCCTCGCTGAATCCGGTGAACTGACCCTGATCGCAACAACAACAGAAAATCCTTCTTTCAGCGTCACACGCCAGCTTCTCTCCCGTCTGCATGTCCTCAAGCTTGAACCACTGGAAGATAGCGACCTTATCGAGCTTGCACAACGCGGCGCAGCACGTCTGGAGCTGCATCTCGAAGAAAGCACTCTGGAAATGCTGGCTCATATCGCTCATGGTGATGCCCGCACGCTGCTCAATCTTCTGGAATATGTGAGTGCGCTCCCCAAAGACAAACAGGATGCCGACTCGATACGAGCCTATCTCCCCGAAATACTCACACGGCATGATAAAACTGGCGACAGTCATTATGAGCGGGCTTCTGCACTCATTAAATCCATTCGCGGCAGTGACCCTGATGCCGCCCTCTACTACCTTGCCTGTCTTTTGGAAGGAGGCGAAGACCCGCGCTTTATCTGTCGCCGCCTGATTCTTTCCGCCTCGGAAGACATCGGACTTGCCGATCCTCAAGCCCTGAGCATGGCTGTTGCATGTCAGCAAGCAGTAGAATTTGTTGGGATGCCAGAAGGTTTCATTCCTCTAGCAGAAACGGTAACCTATCTGGCTTTAGCGAAAAAAAGCAATTCGACATATGCCGCCTATTTGAGTGCCGTCCGTGAGATTCGCCTCAATGGCACTTTGCCCGTTCCACTCCACCTGCGCAATCCCAGTACCACCTTGCACAAGCAATGGGGTTACGGTAAAGAATACAAATATCCTCACCAAAGCCCTGAAGGATGGCTCAAACAGCAATATCTTCCGGATAGTCTTGAAGAAAGCACATTTTATCAGCCTCGCAACAATGGAGCAGAACCCCACCTTGCGGCATGGTGGCTTTCCCTGCACACAGCAGAATCAGCAGCTAGCGAATTGCACAAAGAGCCTGCGCCTCAGGAAAATGAAAAGGCGCCCGTAAACTCCCAAGCTCAGGAAAATACTTTGCCCCCCAGTGAATAAGACCCACAAAATCTATATAAAAAGCATATAAACTACAGGCAGAAAAATCATGTTGCATCCCAAATTTGACTCCATTTTTGCCGATACCCCACAATACCATACCCCTGAGGAGCGTAAGACCTGTATAACACGTCACATCCCTTCATGTACGCTCTATACAGGCATCTGGGGGCCAGCATTGCGTTTTTGGGCATATCTCAAAACAGAAAAAGAAAAAAATGAAGCGGCAAAAGATCAGGTCTGGGTACGGGAATGCAGTCGTCTGGCCAAAGTTCTTGAATATGCCGGCTGCTCCCTGCATGTTGATGGGCTTGATAATCTTTCCATGATAGACAGTCCCTGTGTTATCGCTGCAAACCACATGAGTCCTCTTGAGACATTTCTTTTACCTGCTATGGTGCGCACACGCCGAAAAGTGACCT
>CAMTOM010000184.1 GCA_947074125.1 uncultured Desulfovibrionaceae bacterium | reverse complement strand
CGTGGGCGACAGTAGTTTACGATTGCCGTGTATTTACCGGCAATGTAAATACTTGCGTGATTGGTATTGTCTCGTGGACTAGTAATTGTCAGTTTCATGGCTTGTTTTTGCTTTTTTATAGTACACAAGCCTTGTCTTCAGTATGCACCCCTTGTTTGCGGTATTAGCATGGCTCTTCTTCTAAGAAAAAATACGACAAAACAAAGAGGCTGGGGGATTGTTCCTCCAGCCTCTTTGTTTATGTGGCTTTTGCCTTGCCCAGATATTGCGCAATGCGTTTGGCTTGCAGATGTTTTGTGGGCGAGAGCAGAAAATCCTTTCCCTACGTGTTGGGGGATATCGACATAAAATAGTAGCACTCTCATGATATGAGTATCCCCCCGTCTCACTATTCAGGCGGGGGGATTGTTTATTGGATCTTATCTTTGATTGAAAAAAGATATGCCAGCAAGCAAGGTAGAAGGAGAAGTCAGTTATCTTATCTGACCACGCTCACGATGCAGTAAAAGGCGCAAATGGGCATAGCGTGGACCGCGCCTCATACTCCACCAGCGCCGGAGTACACGCTGGCGGGCAGTATCCAGATAGAGGTAGACAATAGGGGTTGTGTACAGCGTGAGGAGCTGGCTGACCAGCAAGCCTCCTACAATAGTGACTCCCAATGGCTGGCGTAGTTCAGCTCCATCGCCACGCCCCAAGACGAGAGGAACAGCACCTAAAATAGCGGCTGCTGTGGTCATCATGATAGGGCGAAAGCGCAGTACACAAGCTTTATAAATAGCCATTTGAGGGCCAAGTTTTTGTGTGCGTGATGCCTCAAGGGCAAAATCAATCATCATAATAGCATTTTTTTTGACCAGACCACAGAGGAGCAGAACACCAATCAGCGCAATGATACTGAATTCCATGCCAAAGAGCATAAGTGCCAGCAGTGCGCCAATACCGGCAGAGGGCAGTGTGGAGAGGATAGTCAAAGGATGTATCAGGCTTTCGTAGAGTATGCCCAGTACAATGTAGAGTGTGAGCAACGCTGCCAGAATAAGAAGGATCTGGGTTTGCATTGCTTCAGTAAAGAGTTTTCCTGTCCCCTGAAAAGAACCAATGATGCTACTGGGCATGCCGATTCTGATACGGGCATTTTCAATAATCGCTTCTGCCTGCTCAAGAGTCATGCCAGGGGGAAGGTTAAAGGAAAGTGTGACAGCCGCAAACTGGCTTTGATGCGCGACTGATCGGGCGGCAAAGTTGGTTCCAATGGTGGCAATGGTGGTGAGCGGTACAAGGCCATCACGCCCTGGAACATAGAGATGGTCAAGTGAATCAGGGCCATAGAGGAGATAGGGTGCAAACTCCATGACCACCTTGTACTGGTTTTGTGCCATGTAGATAGTGGAAATTTGGCTTTGTCCGTAAGCATTGCCGAGTGTCGCGATGGCATCGCTCATGGAAATGCCAAGATGCGCCATACGGTCGCGATCGAAGTCGATATATGTTTGGATGGCACGCTCATCCAGATCGCTATTCACATCTTGCAGCGGAGAATTTCCCCAGAGTTCGTCGTCCAGCTTGGGAGCCCAAAGGCGCAGTGTGGCGAGATTGTCAGACTGGAGAGTATACTGGTACTGCGCACGCGCGGAGCGTCCTCCCATATGGAGATCCTGGGCTGCCTGCAAAAAGATATTGATCCCTGGTTCTGAGGAGAGTTTCTTGCGTAGGCGGGCAATAACTGCATCAGCACTGACCTTGCGCTCCTTGAGAGGTTTCAGTTCGACAACAACACCACCTCCGCCGCGTCCACCAGAAATATGTCCTGAGACATGAAGCACTGCAGGGTCTTCCAGCATGATCTTCATGAGGCGGGTAAATTTTTCCTGAAGCGCCAGAAAGGAAGAACTCTGATCTGTGCGCATGCCGCCCATGAGCTGTCCTGTGTCTTGCTGTGGGAAAAATCCTTTTGGCGAAACAACATAAAGATAGATATTCAGTCCGATAACGATAAATAGAGCCAGTAGTGTCAGGCGTCGATGATGCAGTACATGTTGCAGACTGCGAGCATAGGCACGCTCCAGCTTGTCAAGACAGGTATGGCAGAAGTTGGTGAAAGACAGCCATCCACGCCCCCAGATGGTTTGAGGCGGGCGTGGAGGAGTATTGTTAAGGAGGTAGGCGCACATCATGGGGGTTGTGGTAAGCGAAATGACCATGGAAACAAGTACCGCAGTGGCCAGTACAACAGAAAATTCTCGGAAAAGTCGTCCTGGGATGCCCCCCATGAATAAAATGGGAATAAAAACAGCAACCAGTGAGAGTGTAATGGAAACTACAGTGAATCCTACTTCCCGTGCGCCATCAATAGCAGCCAGGATAGGCTTTTTCCCTTTTTCCAGATGACGGACAATATTTTCAAGAACGACAATCGCATCATCCACTACAAAGCCAGTGGCAATGGTGAGTGCCATAAGTGAAAGGTTATCCAGCGTATAGCCGCACAAATACATAACAGCAAAGGTGCCAATAAGTGATACAGGCACAGCGACAGCGGGAATGCTCGTAGCGCGACCATTACGCAAAAAGAGGAAGGTAACCAGAATAACCAGTGTGATGGAGAGCATGAGGGTGAATTCTACTTCATGGACTGAAGCACGAATGGTAACAGAGCGATCGAGGGCAACATGCAGATTGGCTCCTTCGGGGAGCATGCTGCGAAAGCCGGGCAGCATGCTTTTGATGCGATCGACTGTTTCAATAATGTTGGCACCTGGGGCACGGAAAATGATTAAGAGGATAGCTTGTTTGCCATCGGCAAGAGCCATATTCTGATTGTTGAGCGAGGCGGTGATGATTGTAGCGACATCGCCAAGACGCACGACAGCATTATTTTTTTGGTGAATAATGAGGGAGGCGTAGTCAGCAGGTGAACGCAATTGATCATTGGCTTCAACAATCCACTGTTGCTGTTCATTTGCAAGAATACCTTTGGGGCCTGAGGCATTGGTATTGCTGATCGCTTTTTTGACATCATCCATAGAGATGCCTGCCCGATTCAGTGCTTGTGGTGAAAGCTGTACCCGTATGGCAGGCAGGTCACCGCCCCCGACATTGACATCACCCACGCCAGATACCTGAGCAATTTTTTGTGCAAGTACCGTAGATGCGGTATCATACATTTGGGACTGGCTTAGGGTATCGGAGGTGATGGCCATGATCATAATGGGCATCCCCGAAGGGTTCATTTTATGGTATTCCGGATTTGAGGGGATTCCACTGGGCAGATTGGGCACAGCCGTATTGATAGCCGCCTGTACTTCCCGAGCAGCTTGGTTGATGTCTTTGTTCATATCAAACTGAACAATGACGCTGCTGGAGCCGAGACTGCTTTGTGAGGTCAGCTCTGTAATACCAGAAATTCGTCCCAGAGATCGTTCAAGCGGGGTAGCCACAGAAGATGCCATGGTTTCAGGGCCAGCACCAGGGAGCTGTGCACGGATGCGGATAATGGGCATATCCACTTGTGGCAGGGGCGCGACAGGCAGAAGCCAGAAGGCAGCGATGCCTACGAGAGTAATAGCCAGAGTCAGGAGAGCTGTCCCTACAGGACGGCGAATAAAGAGAGTGGAAAGGGAGACGCGCTCCAAGGTTGTTTGGATGTAACCCTTTTTCTTCATAAATGCTTCTTCTGATTATGGGAAAGCTGAACAATAGCAAGCGCCGGAGCATTTTCCATGTCCTGGTCAATGCTTCCCTGATCGGTAGATTGATGCCGGAAACGGCGGCTCAGGCGATCAAACCATAAATAAATGATGGGTGTTGTGAATAGCGTCAGCACCTGGCTGAAAATCAGACCACCTACCATCGTAACACCCAGTGGGCGACGTAATTCTGCACCCATGCCCCAGCCGATCATAAGAGGCAAAGCTCCCAAAAGGGCGGACATGGTCGTCATGAGAATGGGACGCAAACGCAAAAGGCATGCCTGGCGTATGGCAGGGAGGGGAGCCTTGCCTTCATGACGTTCTGCCTCAAGCGCGAAGTCAATCATCATAATGGCATTCTTTTTAACAATCCCGATAAGTAGAATAATCCCGATAAGACCCACAACGCCAAGATCCATTTGCAGTGCCATAAGACCCAGTAATGCGCCGACCCCTGCGGAAGGCAATGTTGAAAGAATGGGGATGGGGTGAATATAGCTTTCGTCGAGTACCCCAAGAACAATATACATGGTCATACTAGCAGCCAGAATAAGCCATACCTGTTTTTGCGCAGCGCCCTGAACGGCTTTGGCTGCACTCTGACTGGTAATGCGTACTGAG
>CAMTOM010000183.1 GCA_947074125.1 uncultured Desulfovibrionaceae bacterium | reverse complement strand
CTGGAGAACGCCTCGACCGTATACTGAAAGCCCGTCTCCCCGCATACTCCCGCGCACGGCTCATTAAGGCCATTAAAGAGGGATGTTGTCGGGTAGACGGGCTTGTCGTACATCATGCAGACATGAAAATGCGCGCTGGACAGGACATAACTCTGGAACTTTCTTCTGAAGAATGCTCCATTACGCCAGAAGCAAAAGAACTTGAAGTTATTTGGCACGACACCTCTCTGACGCTTGTCAATAAACCACCAGGCCTCACAGTACATCCCTGTCCGTCATGTCCGGAAGGAACACTTGTACACCGCCTGCTCGCTCACTTCCCCGACCTCAAGCAACAGGAAGGGTTGCGCCCTGGTATTGTTCACAGACTGGACAAAGACACCAGCGGTCTTTTGCTTGTGGCACTTACTGAAGAAACACGTCTGCGCCTGAGTGCGTTTTTTGCCGAACGTCAGGTATATAAAGAATACCTTGCTCTGGTACATGGTGTTCCTTCCAAAGAAGGGGCTTGCCGTGAACCCATTGGGCGTCATCCCACACGCAAAATTCTTATGAGTATTCTGCCAGAAAACCGTGGAGGTAAAGCCGCCCATACCACATGGAGGAGGCTTTGGAAAAGTCCAGATGGACGCTTTTCTCTACTCGCTGTACGCATTTTCACTGGTCGCACACATCAAATCCGCGTTCATATGGCACATCTGGGACATCCACTGCTGGGAGACCTTCTCTACAAACCCGCGACATATACCGATGTCGCACAGCGGCAAATGCTCCATGCCTGGCAGATTGCTTTTCCCCATCCCCATACTCAAGAAAAACTTTCTTTCTCCTGCCCGCCCCCCAATGACATGCTGCAAACCATCCTTGCCATGACACAACGCATGCAGCGCATTGTCATCACGGGCAATCCAGGCTGTGGCAAATCATCCTTCGCCAAACTCCTGCACGAACACGGTCTGCCTCTTTTCGATGCAGACGCGCACGTGCGCATGTATTATGCCCCTGACGGTCATGGGTGGAATTTTCTTCACAGCCACTACGGAATGCGCTTTTTTGCCGCTGACAATAACGTCAATCGCCCACTCCTTCTTGCCGCCATGCGAGAAGACCCCGCGTTGCGCCGTCACATTGAAGAATACATCCATACTCTTGTGAGACATGATCTTGCTGCCTTCTGGGAAAAACAGGAAAGAGATGGACATCGCAAGGCTGTGGCAGAAATACCCCTCTTCTTTGAAGCTGGCTGGAACCAGCCCATCTCAAAACAGCCACCTTCCTCCCCTCCTCCATCTTTACAGGAGAAGACACCGCAAGAGCTGGTCGTTGCTGTACATTGCCCCCTTCAAGAGCGCCATGCCCGCCTCCATGCCACACGAGGCTGGAGCGCTGCTGATGCCGCAACCATTGAGTCCTGGCAATGGAGCGCTGAACGTAAGGAAAAAGCGGCTTCCTTTGTTATTGACAATAGCGGTTCCGAATCTGCACTGGCAGAGCAGGTCACACTCTTCCTGAAGCAAATAGACCTGCACGAAAAAGAAAAAGAGCAGGCCCTTCGCAAACATATCGAATCGCTTTGGCACGATACGGGTGTCAGCAGCAAAACATAGTCACTGTATAGAGTTTCACGCCTCCTTTCCCCGCATATCTTTTTGCCACACAATCCCATAGCGAATCATAAAAACAACAAGGGTCGCCCTTTGGGGCGACCCTTGCAAGTTATATTATTTATTCCGAGGCAAACTAGCCGTTATAACCATTTACATCAGCGGCTGTCAGATGCGCATCCAATACTGTAATGGTGTTCAGAACGCTATTATCACTAGCGGTCAGCGTAATCACAGTATTATTGCCATCAAGGGCAAGAGAAGCCGTTAAGGCACTGGCTCCTGTTGTCACGGCAGACAGATCAATAAAGTCAGTTCCGCGAACAAAGCCCTGTACCGTATCGGTAAAGGTCTGGCCTGTCGCCACGTCATCCTGAGTCCAGGCAAAGTGTGTCGCACCGCTCGTTCCATTACCAATCAAGAGGTCATTGCCCTGACCACCGCGCAATGTGAAGCTACCCCGAAGATTAGAAGCATCCAGCACATCATTACCGCTACCAGCATCATAAATTTCCACATTCTGGATTCTGATGGGGCCACCGGTGTGCGTATTGCTATCGCCATCCATAAAGGTAACAGTTGCTGCTGTCCCGTTATAACCACCACCAGTGGTCAGTACAACTCTGTCATCACCATTGCCGAAGCTAAAGACATCATTGTTACCTATACCACCATCAATAAAGATACTGCCAGTACCGGCAAACTGATTCACAGTAATATGGTTACCAGCAGTGCTGGCAGTATTATTGCCATAAACTGTCATCAAAGCATCACCAGCAACAGAACCAGCATTCATCGTGTCGATAACAATCACATCGGCACCAAAGGTATTATTGCCACCAGTCATATAGGCATCACCGGTCACACAACCACCATTCATGGTATCAATAGTAATGGTATCGTTGCCAGCAGTACTGCTAAGCAATCTATAGCCTGCATCACCACCAACATAACCATGAGTCATTGTACCTATAGTAATGACGTCATTGCCACCGCTTGACCGATCCATATCATAAGCAGCATCGCCACCAACATAGGCAATATCGCACGGAGAACAATTGCTGTAATTCATGGTCGTGATGGAAATCTGGTCATCACCACCAACAGCACCGCTCGTCATATTACACGCATCACCACCGATTCTGCCACTGTTCACATTACCAGAAATAGTGATGGTATCCTGTCCACCAGTGCCACCAGCCATTCCGGAGGTACCACCGTAGATGCTACCATTCGTCACATAACCAGTAATTTCAAGCAGATCTGAACCACCAGCACCCGCCAAAGTAGCATTGGTGACATTACCAAGCACATGAACAACTTCACTTGCATCGGTAAATATCGCTCTTCCAGCGGTGAAACTATGTGTGACATCAGAATTATACGCATGGGTTGTATGGTCTGTTTCCGCAAAAGCCTGAGTGGTTGTATGCGTCACCCCGCTAGGAAGTACCCAGTGATTGGCAAGCGGATCCACAGGAGGCACAGGAGGAGTCACAGGACCAATGACATCACCTTCTGTCAAATGCACATCGTGTACAACAATCGTCTGTACAACAGTATTGGCAGCATTGGTAAGGGTAATCACCGTATTTGTGGTAGAACCATAGCCACCCACATCATAGGTCATGGCTGCAGTATAACCAGCACCTTCATTGGTCATGCCACCGAGGTCAATTCTGTCCTGCTGGGTCTGACTGAAAGCATTTACATGGTCAGTTGCCGGAGTGGCGGGTGTCAAATCGGCTTCCGTCCAGCGGAAGATGTCAGTACCCTGACCACCAACAAGTGTGTCATTGCCCTGACCACCAATAAGAGTCAGATTGCGTGTCATGGCAGAAGCGTCAATGCGGTCATCGCCTGCGCCACCATCATACACTTCCACATTATTGATGGTTACTGTGCCGCCTGTGCGACCATTGGAATCACCATCAAGGAAGCCTACTGTATTATTGGCATTGAGCTGTACACGGTCATTGCCTGTACCAAAGCTGAAACGGTCATTGGTACCCATACCACCATCAATGGCAATATCATCAGTACCAGTAAAGGTATTTACGGTAATCTGGTTGCCTGCGGCACTTGCCGTATTGGTACCTGTGCCATAGTTGGCAGCATCACCATAAAGCTGACCGCCTGTCATGGTATTCACAGTAATGGTATCAGAACCAAGCGCATTATCGCCTGTCAGGGTTTCGGCATCACCAGCGATCACACCATTAGCCATGACAGAACCTTCCACAACGATAAGATCGTTACCGGAACCACCAGCAACACCTGCCTGCACATTACCTGCAACATCAATGCTGTCATTGCCAGCACCTGTTGTCAGGCTGACATTGGCACCCGTCACATTGCCTGTAACGTGTACAACGTCATTACCCGCACCAAAGCTACCGCTACCAGCAGCAAAGTCGGTTGTGACAAGCGTGGTGAACTCGTGCGTTGCATGATTGGTTTCACCAAAGGCCTGAGTCGTGGTTGTTGTCATATCACCATTGATAACCCAATGATCAGCAACAACAGGAGGAATCACAACAGGAGGAGGTGTCACAGGGCCAATGACATCACCTTCGGTCAAGTGCACATCGTGTACAACAATGGTCTGCACAACAGCATTGGTAGCGTTGGTAATGGTAATTACTGTATTTGTGGTAGAACCATAACCATCTACATCATATACCATGGCTGCGGTATAGCCAGTGCCCTGGTTTGTTATGCCGCCAAGATCAATTCTGTCCTGCTGGGTCTGACTGAAAGCATTTACATGGTCAGTTGCCGGAG
>CAMTOM010000182.1 GCA_947074125.1 uncultured Desulfovibrionaceae bacterium | reverse complement strand
AAGTAGACTTATTTTTTTTTGTGTGTTGTCTGGTTTGTGCAAAACAGTTTGACTACTATGTTTGGCTGGATTAGTGCGTCGTGATGAAGGAGAGAGTCTGCTGGAGAGACGTTGTCTTTTTTATTCACAGAAAAAGATATGTCTGCCAGCCAGAAAACGCGGTGTAGGGTATATGTTTCAGGACTATGCGCTTTTCCCGCATCTGACAGTCGCACAAAATGTTGCCTATGGAGTGACAGGTCTTTTCCCAAAACGTATTCCTGCCAATATTCATGAAAAAGTAATGTCTTTTCTGGAGCTTCTTGGAATAGCTTCCATTGCAGACTATCTGCCCCGCCGTGTCTCTGGAGGACAGCGACAGCGAACGGCCTTGGCGCGTGCCTTGATTACTGAGCCAAATATGTTGTTGTTAGATGAACCTTTCTCAGCACTCGATCCTCTGTTGCGTGGGAGTCGTCGAGTGGAATTGAGACAGTTTCTTGCATATTTGGGTATTCCTGTCATTATGATAACGCATGATCCTGAAGGTGTCGCTTTTTTTGCTGAAGGTCTCATTGGTTATGCAGGAGGGCGAGCCTTTCCAGAAGGTGATTTTGACAGGGAAAAAATAACGTCTTTTGGTATGACTTCCTATTTACTGCAGTTACAGCGTACCTGTCTTGAGCGTTTGTCTTCGCAAGGTACTGAGTAAGGGTATGCTCTTTACATGTGTATATTGGAAAAATATCACATTTCCACTCTTTTTGTGTATTGTAAAAATGGGATGCAAGAGAAAAGAAGATTTTCTTTGTAACATTTCTTTCTATTTGTAATAGCGCTTCTTTGATTTTGTAGATTGCGATCAGGACATGTAATTGCTAACGGTAGAATAAAAGGAGCTTTTTTAAGGTGTTATGGATGGGAATTCCTGTAATATCTTGTTTTTTATCGCGAAAAATCTGCGAGTATGAGTGCTTTACGCTTCAGATACTATTATGTTAGAAAAAAGAGGTACCTGGAAGAATGTGGAGGTTCTTTTTAGGATACGCTAACAATTATCCATGTGTCGATGTGGACTGCAAGCGGAGGAGAGGAGGATGCAGGAACGTATCAAGCAGGAACTTTACTCTTTGGCGGAATCTGACTTCCAGCGTTTTTCCAGTACCCTGATTCCAGGGGTGAACAATATGCTCGGAGTGCGTCTGCCCAAGTTACGCCTCATTGCCAAACGTATCGCACGTGAGGACGATTGGCGTATGTATCTGGAACAAAGAGAAAATCTGACTTTTGAAGAGACGATGTTGCAGGGAATGATTATTGGCTGTGCAAAAGCCGATCTTGAAGAGCGTCTGCATTATGCCGAAGACTTCATTCCCCGAATTTCAAACTGGGCTGTGTGCGATAGTTTTTGCAATGACTTTGCTTTTAAAAAAGAAGAACGGGAACGTGTCTGGTTTTTCTTGCAGCCATATCTTGAAGATTATCGGGAGTTTTTCGCGCGCGTTGGCGTTGTGATGTTATTGAGTCACTTTGTCTCTGAAGGGTATATTGAGCGTATTTTAATGCGTTTGGATAAAGTGCCTTGTGAGGCTTTTTATGCCAAGATGTCTGTAGCGTGGGCCTTATCGGTATGCTTTGTAAAATTTCCGGAAAAAACCCTTGCCTATCTGCATGGCAGTAACCTTGATAATATAACGTATAATAAAGCACTTCAAAAAATTCTTGATTCCCGTCGTGTTGATGCGGAACGCAAGATGCAGGTGCGCCGTCTGAAGCGCAAATAGTCTGATCTAAAATGTGATGTGAGAGCAAACACTATTCTCGCAAAAAATCGACAGGTATGTTGTATATCTGTCGATTTTTTGTACCAGAAGGCTTTGTGGAGCAACGCAATGTGAGGGTATTTGGGAGCTTGGGGGATCAGACTATGGAGACGTTGTGAGAGAATGCTGTGATTTGCTTTCCAGCATAAGGAGCATGTGCTTTATTTGGAGGCTACCAGCGTATCCTGTCAGTTTTCCAGAGGCTCCGATAACTCGATGGCAGGGGATAAGAATGGGGAGGGGGTTTTTATTGTTTGCCATACCAACGGCACGTGCGGCACGGGGATTTCCTATGATGGTCGCAATATCCTTATAGCTTCGCGTTTCTCCATAAGGGATTGCCAGCAGAGCCTTCCAGACGCGCTGCTGGAAAGGAGTGCCTTCTGGAGCAAGAGGAAGGTGCAATGATAGGCGTTGCCCATTGAGGTATTCAAAAATATGCTGCTTTCCTTTGCTAAGCAAGGGAAAGGGGGGGGTGTCAGGCAGGGGTTGCTTTGAAAAAGAAAGGCGTGTGAGGGCATATTCTGTGCCATAGAGTGTCATCTCGCCCAGGGGAGATGTGAAGTGGACTGCTGCGATGTGAGAAGACATTTTTTTATTCCGTACATGTGTCTGTTTGAGAAGGGGGGCAGGGGATATGATGTCTTATGATGCGCTATGGATACTGTGTACTGTCAGAGAATGGAAGAGCGAAGCCGAGTGCCTGAAAAGATTTTTGATGCAAAAAAGGGAGGGGAATTAATTCCCCTCCCTTTGTTCATGATGTCTTTGTGACTATTCTTCTTCGCTTTCCCATTTGATAAAGCCAGGGTTCACATTCACCATACAGTTGACGATCAGTTCAACCAGGCCTGCGTAAGCAAAGCTGTTCTTTTCATAAAGGTCGTTGTGTTCGAGCATTTCGCGGATCTGGCCTTTACAGTTGGAGCAGGGGGCACAGATGTACTTCTTGGTTTCAGGGCCAAGGCAGTCAGCAAAAGCGGCACAGATCTGCTGCATTTTTTTGCGACCGCTGATATTGCCACGCCATGCTTCAATATTGTTACGTGTCATGATAGCGAAACCACTACCACCACCACAGCAATAGTTATCAACGCCATGACAGGGCATTTCGCGGAACTGGGGTGCGATCTTCCGGATAATTTCGCGCTGTGGTTCAACGATACCCATGAGACGTACAACGTTACAGGGGTCATGGAGAGTCACAGGGAAGTTATTGCGGGAAGGATCCAGCTTCAGACGACCAGACATAATAATGTCATTCAGCGTCACATAACAGCTTTCACGCGGAACCTGATATTCATAAGGGATAACGCGGTCGGCGATAACAGTCAGAGCTTTATGTGCGTGACCGCATTCACCAATAACGATTTTCTTGACCCCCAATTCCTTGGCCGCCACCATGTGCCCCAGAGCGATACGGGCTGTCTGGGCATCATCATAGAAAACGCCATAGTTAACGCCGTCATACGCCATGGATTTGCTGGAAAGAGTCCATGAAAGACCTGCTTCCTGGAAAATCAGGGAGAAAGCGGCGATATTTTCAGGCCAGGCCATGATTTCACCAGCATTGTGCAAGAGCATAATATCAGCGCCCTGCTTGTCGAAGGGGGTCTCAATGCCAATACCAGTAATTTCTGAGTAGTCTTCATCAATAAAGGAAACGTTGTCCTGCACAACTGCTGGAGACATACCAGTGGAGGAACCAACCTTCATCTGGTTGATGGTGCCTTTTTCGTGCAGTTCGCGAGGTAAATTCCCATTTCCTGACTGAACAGCTTACGCAGTTCGCGGGCGATAAGGGCATTATCCACGCCGATAGGACAGGTCTGGGCACAGCGGCGACAGAGATTACAGCGGTAAGCAAGCTCTGCCAGGCGGGCAACGGTTTTCCAATTCAGGTTCATGTCACCATAGCGCCATTTGGCAAAGGGCTCTTTTTTCACATACTGCTTGTAAACACGACGGAAAATTTCCGAGCGGTAGTTGGGACGATACATGTCATGCTGGCCAGAGCATTCGTAGAGATGACAGGCATCAGAACAGGAATTACACTGGGCACAGTAGTCCATGCTGGTTTGCAGAATGGGCAGGAATGTCCAGTTATTTTCTTTCGTGAAAAGTTTGCGCACGCCAGAGAGGAACTTGTTAACGAGTTCTTCTTCTTCCATGGGAGTTTTGGGCATGGGGATATTAAGTACGCAGACATCATCCAGGATGCAGGCGACATTTTCCTTTTGCTCAGCGGTGAACGGTACCCATTCAAATTTTTCGTCATTGACGGGAAGACTCGGCAGCTTGTTAATATCAATGGTGACCATCTGTCCTTCGACAGTGGAAACATCAGTTATTTTCAGGCTCTCACTCATTGCTTGCTCCCTCATTATTTGGATTCTTCTTTTGTGGTGTCAGTGGTGGCCACTTCTACCCAAGTCTTAGATCCACCCTCAGGCTTGATTTGGGAGGCTGACCAGTTTGGCTTATATTGCATCTTTTCGCCGATTTTAGCTTTGTTTCTGTCGTTGTACCCGGTACTTTCGCGCCCCCACCGACTATCGTGCTACGTTACGTGCTTCCTGCACATCTGCCCCACCTTATTTACCCT
>CAMTOM010000181.1 GCA_947074125.1 uncultured Desulfovibrionaceae bacterium | reverse complement strand
AGAACGTGGGAGCACACCGGATCAGTGTACAAAAGCACAGCAAAGATAATGAAGGACGGACGTACCATGTGAAAGGGGCGAGTCCAAAAGAACGGACTGATTCGACAAAAACTGTTCAACAGCAAGGCCGAGGCTTTGGAGTGGGAAGCCAGCGAGCGCAAAGTGAGCTGGGAAGCCACGACCGACACGGCCTTATGCCTCAAGGATTGGGCGGAAAAGTACCTCGACCACGCAAAAAAGTACGATCGCAAGACGTACAACGAAAAGCGACAGGCTCTACGGAAGCTGTTCGCGGCGAAGGTGGGGAAGGGCAAGGCCGCTCAGTTGATTGTGAATCCGCTGGCTCCGGTGACAAGTCTGACGCCGGGCAAGGTGCTGGCGGCACTGAGGGCACAATTTGACAATCACATAGGGAAGGGAAGAAGTGGAAACGCGCTGAACAAGGATCGCAAAAACCTTGTGGCAGCGTGGAACTGGGGCATCAAATACTTGGGACTGCCCACGCCAAATCCTTGTTTGGTGGACAAGTTCCCAGAGGAAAGGCATCCGCGCTATGTGCCCAGCGAGGAAGACTTCTGGGCCGTGTTCAATCAGTCAGAAGGGCAAGACCGCATCATGCTGCTGGGCTACTTGCATTTGGGCGCGAGGCGGTCGGAAATCTTCCGGCTGGCGTGGGAAGATGTGGACTTCGGTAATGACCGCATTCGGTTGTTCACCAAGAAGCGCTTGCACGGTTCCATTGAGTATGATTGGTTGCCCATGACCAGCGAGCTGTCAAAGGCGCTGCACTGGTGGTGGGAGAATCGGACGTTTAAGGATTCGACGCACGTTTTCATCTGCGAGCAGGACGGCGGCTTTTGCAAAGAGCAGTACGGTAAGCCTTTCAAGGAGCGCATGCAGCTCATGAAGAGGCTGTGTGCCAAGGCGGGGGTCAAGGCTTTTGACTTTCACGCCATACGGCATCTTACCGCGTCCATCCTTTATAAGATGGGTCAGCCCGTTAGTGTGATTCAGGCCATATTACGGCACAAGTCGCCCAACACCACGGCAATCTATTTGAGGTCGTTGGGATTGGAAGAAACGCGGGGCGCGCTGGAAGGACTGGCTGCCAGATGCGGCGGAAACGGTTTTGGAAACGTTTCTGGCAAGGTGGTGGTCTTTCACCCTGAGCAGAAAGCTGTTCCAAATGCAGGGTGTTCGCCTGAGATTGTTGTCCGCAAGAAGCGCACAGCCTGAGCCAACAACTAACCCCCCGCTAATCCCCACGCATGGAGTGGTTAGCACGAGCATCCTCAGAAAGTCACGAACCACCAAGCTTTACAGATATCAAAAAACACAGAGAGTCAAAGGCCCGAAGCGACTTCACGAAATAGTTTGAATTTTCAAACCGTTTCCGAAACCGTTTCCAAACGAAAATCGGGTCACCATTTTCATGGTAACCCGTTGCATTTCTTCTTGGCGTCCCCAAGGGGATTTGAACCCCTGTCGACGGCGTGAAAGGCCGTTGTCCTGGGCCGGCTAGACGATGGGGACAGCCGGAGCGCGAAAGTAACTCGCGTCCGGTTCTTCTAGTGGAAAAAACGTGTATGTGTCAATAAAAAAAATGACCTTATCCCAGAAACTGAAATAAAAATTTACACTTGCCATACGCACCTTCCTCAGGTACCTCTCAAAAAAAACGATCCTCTACAATTTCACAGAAGATACATGCACACATACGACCCCCCATCGCCGCTTGCACAAGCCTCTCCCACAGACAATACACAAGACCTCCTGCACACCCTGACCGTAAGCCCTCAGGAAGAAGGACAAAAGCTGCTCAGCTTTCTGGAGCGACGCCTTTCACTTCCCCCTACTCTCCTGCACCGCTGGATACGCACTGGTCAGATTCGTGTTAATAAAGGACGCGCCAAACCTTTTCAGCGGCTTACACGCGAAGATATTGTACGTTTACCCCCTTTTGCTTCCAAAATGGCGGATGCCGCACGCGCCCCTCTTATAACGCACAGTAGTACAACAGGCACTCTTCTCCCGCTACCGCCACGTGTCTCATGCGCGAGTGAGCCAGACCTCTCAGAGCACATACAAGACTATATCTGGGCTTTTAATAAACCAGCAGGACTCCCCACACATACAGGTTCAGGCCATACGGACAGCTTCGCAACCAGACTCCAAAGTCATTTTGCCGAAGAGATTTTTCTTCCCTCTCCTGCGCATCGCCTGGATAAAGACACTTCAGGACTCCTGCTTGTGGGTGCCTCTTTTCCGGCATTACGCTTTCTGCAAAATACTTTTCTGGAGCACACCGCCCACAAAGAATACCTCACATGGGTTGAAGGCCGCTGGGAAAATGATTCGCCCATGCTTCTGGAGCACTCTCTGAGCAAGCGCTATACGGGATATTTTGAAAAGGTCATGCCCAACAGTGAGGGAAAAGAAGCCCGCTGTATTGTTGCTCCATTACGTCAGGAAAACCAGACAACACTGCTCCATATCCGCCTTCTCACAGGGCGGACACACCAGATACGCGCACAACTCGCCGCATGTGGGCATCCTCTGTGTGGTGACAGTAAATACGGCGCGAAAAGCAATGAAGCCTTCCGCCTGCACGCTATGCGCCTGATACTGCCTGAAAATATCTCTTTTGAATGCCTCCCCCCCTGGGAAGATCTGTGGCGCGTCACCACCCTGCCGCCACTCCTTTGATTGACAGGCGCTCTTTGTGAAGGCATGATAAAGGTTTGAACAAAAGGACGCACTGTTATGACTTCTTCTCTGCCCCAAATCGTTCTTGTCGGGCGTCCCAACGTGGGCAAATCGACACTTTTTAATCGGCTTATCCACAGCAATCGGGCTATCACTCATGACCGCCCAGGAATTACCCGTGACCGCATGGAAGGTATTGTCCGACGCAAGGACGCGCCCGCCTTTGGCATTGTGGATACAGGCGGTATCACGCTGGATGGCGCGATCAATGTTACCGAAGGCCCAAAAGAGCTGCGCGGCTTTGAGCAGGAAATCCTGCTTCAGGCTGAGGCTGCCATGCGTGATGCTGTTGGCATTGCCTTTGTTGTGGATGGGCAAACGGGTCTTCTGCCACTGGATGAATATCTGGCAGTACATGTGCGCCGCATGAACAAGCCCACACTGCTTGTTGTCAACAAAGTGGACGGTCTGGAAAAAGAAGATACGCTCACCGCAGAATTTCACGCACTGGGTTTTCCCATACTGCCAGTATCTGCCGCACATGGCGCGAATATCCGCGCGCTGGAAGAAGAACTTTTTGCCCTCATCCCTTCTGATTGGGAACACGAACCAGAAAGCACTCCCGCTCTTCGCCTTGCGGTATTGGGACGGCCTAATGCAGGGAAATCTTCGCTTGTGAACACCCTGACGGGGAGCGAGCGCATGATTGTCTCATCAATCGCCGGAACCACACGCGACAGTGTGGACGTTCGCTTTGAACTGAATGGCGAGCAATATGTTTTTGTGGATACGGCTGGTGTGCGCCGCCGCACAAAAATCAGCGATACTGTGGAAAAATACTCTGTCAATTCGTCTATCAAATACAAAACAAAGGTCGAAGTCACCTTGTTGGTGATTGATGCCACAGAAGGCGCAAGCCAACAGGATAAGCGCCTCATGGACATGCTGGATGAACGCAAAACGCCGTTCATGATTGTCATCAGCAAATGTGATCTTGTGCCCGCACAGTCTCTTAACCAGCTCCGTAAAAATATTACAGAAATGCTTGCGTTCTGCCCGCATATTCCCATCCTTCTTGTCTCTTCCCTGAAAAATAAGGGACTGAATAAAATTTTGCCTCTTGCCAAGCAAATACATGAAGAATGCCAGATACGCATCGGTACAGGACAGCTTAACCGCGCTATGGAAGAAGTTCTCACGCGACACCAGCCTCCTGTCGTGAAGCGTGTGCGCGCAAAATTCTATTATTTGACGCAGGCAGAGACGGCACCCCCTACTTTTGTTTTCTTTGTGAGCGATGCGGAGCGTATTCCAGAAACCTATGCCCGCTACCTTGAAAAATCTTTGCGCAAACGCTTTGCCATCGCACATGCCCCTATGCGCATACGCTTCAGGTCAACACACAAAAAAAAGGAAAAGTAAAAAGACCATGTTATTTGACACAGGTCTTTTTCCCTTGCACAATACTAAAACTCATTTGCTGTTGTTCTGCAACAGCCACTATCACTATTGGGAGAATACACTATGAACATAACACGTTCTTTCTGGGCTGCTGGCGCACTTTTTACCTTGCTGGCAACACCTGCTTTTGCTGCTGACACTATCAACATCGGTGTACCAGGCGCCAACTCTGGTTACCTGGCCTCTTATTGTGTACCCAGTTTGAATGCTGCCAAGTTTGTCGCAGCTTCACACAACGAAAACGGCGGCTTTATCGATCT
>CAMTOM010000180.1 GCA_947074125.1 uncultured Desulfovibrionaceae bacterium | reverse complement strand
AGAGGTTCCAGTATATTACACACATTCTCCCTTGCTTTTTCTGAATCATCTGTATGATCCCATAAGCCAGGCATATACGGCAGTACATAGACATCGCCTTCTTTTTCAAGAAGGCGAACAGTACTGTCGAGTACATAACGCATTTCATCTGATGACACGCCAGCATCATCCTTATGTGTACACACAATCGCTGCCAATGGTATATCACGCTGCTTCAGCATGGCAATACTGAGCAAAGCATGATTCACACTGCCAATGCGATTCTCCACCACGAGAAGTACAGGCAGTCCAAGTGACTCGACCAGATCAATGGTCAATTCACGATCTGTCAAAGGCACCATAATGCCGCCCGCACCCTCTACCAAAGCAAAACGATCTTCAACATTTTCCCGTAACTCCGACTGGAGCATGGCAATGCTGATGGTTTTGCCTTCTGTTGCTGCTGCGAGATTTGGGGAGGCTGCCAGCGAAAAAGCATACATCTCGCTGGTAGATACCCATTCCCAATGTACTGGCGATAATGCCGCACTGTATCTGGCAGCATCTCCTGAAGGATCACCAAGTCCATAAACCCCTGTCTGCACAGGTTTGATACCTACGGCTTTTTTCTGCTGACGAGCAAAAGCGCGCAGCAAGGCTGCCGTTACAACAGTCTTGCCAACATCGGTATCCGTCCCCGTAATAAAAACCCCCTGTAATTCACTCATACGACGATCTCCAGAGCCTGCTTTTCAATCATGACCACATCTTCGGCAATCCCCCTGCCGTGCGTGGTAAGGTATTCCCCCGTCATCAAGGCATTTGCGCCTGCGGCAAAAATCTCATGCTGACGTTCCCCCAGTACACGTGGACGTCCTCCACATACGCGTAAGACCGCATCAGGCAAAATATGGCGAAAAAGAGCTATAATACGCAATGCTTCCCCTGCAGGCAAAGGAGGCATTTCTGCCAAAGGACTTTGTGGATGTGCATGTAAAAAGTTAATTGGTACATGCCGCACCCCTTCTTTGCGAAGACAAAAAGCAAAGTCTATTCTGTCTTCCCAGCTCTCTCCCATACCAAAAAGACCACCGCAACACAGCTCCAAAGCGTTTTCTTGCGCAGTACGCGCTGTTAAAAGTCTCTCTTCCCAATGCTGTGTTGTACAGATATGCGGATAATACGACTTAGAAGTTTCCAAATTATGATGAAAGCGCCTCAAGCCTGCCTCTTTCAAGCGAGCAAACTGCTGCGAGGAAAGACGTCCGGCTGAAACACATACACGAGAAAGGTGCGCTTCAGATAAACGACCAAGCGTCTCCAATAGCGCATCAAACTCTCCCCCAGAAAGCTTCCCCCCACTTGTGACAATACCAACATGCCGCAGGGGAAACTGTAACAGGAATTCGATTTTTTGGCATAACAATGCCGGCTCAAGAAAAGGAAAAACATCCACACCCGTGCTATTATGACGACTTTGAGAGCAAAAACGGCAATCCATTTCGCAATTGCCACTTCGAGCATTGATAATAGCGCACAGGCTCACTTGCTGCCCAAAATAATGCTCTCGAATTCGTGTCGCTGCATGAAAAAGATCCTGTTCTGAAGCATCATTTACAAGATAACGAGCGCCTTCACGATCAATCACATTACCCAGACCATGCTGATTCTCCACATTTCTCCTTCCTGCAATCTTTTTATCCTTACAGGCCATTAGCTAAAAAACTCGCTCCATCCAAGCATGTCTTTATTGTATCTATCGAAAATAATAAAAGAAAAATATTTTTAAACACATTTCCCCAAAAGTAATGTGTTTTTCCAAAATTTTTGATTTTACGCTCAATCAGAACAACAAAAACAGCATATGGAGTCTGTAAATATTTTCTGCTAAAAAACCTTCCCCCATGTCAAGGTATGAAAAAAAACTCTATGAGTCAAAGATTTCTGGAGTTTTTCTCAAAAAACTATTAAGCTACTGAAAACACTGTATTTTTACAAAAATACACATCTTACTATCTTGTAAAAAAAGTGCTTAAAAAACACTCAAAACAGACAGCCCCTGCACGTTAAAAACGTCAGGGGCTGTCGTATCAATGCCTTGCAGTCGCAATACACTGACAGTACATCAAACAACTTTTTTTCTCTTTTCCCAAAGCTTCATATCCTTCATCTTCTTTCGGCGATCACGCTGCAAGCCTTTGCAAACTAGCGGCGTATCTTTTTTCAGACCCCATTTTTCACGGTATTCATCCGCAGTCAGGCCATGACTCAGAAGATGACGCTTTGTCAGCACCTTGAAGGATTTGCCACACTCAAGACATGTCACCGTTTTTTCTCTTATAGATTTACGGGCATCAGCAATATTTTGCTGTGTGGCACTTTCTGAGACTGTTCCATCTTCAGAAATAGAACGAATGTCCTTAGAAAGGCGGTGTATCATGGTTGTAATCTCTTCTTCAGACATTACCCGTACACTCGCCTGTACCTTCACAATCTCAAGTGCTTCCTTCAAAAAATCATCCATACATTTCCCTCACATGCTAGGAAGTGATCCCCATACCTCGTTTTTGTAACGCGCTCTTTCTCATTCAGGCATTCATAACCCCCTCTGAAGAAGAAACAACCCGACACACCTTTATCTCTAACTATATTGCAATATGAAGTCAACGCATTTTAGATTCTATTTAAATGAAGAGATATGCGAATGCATCACAACATCAATAAATTACTCATGACGCCAATCAATAGCTGAGGCCGTTCCAAGAAAATTCTTTCCAAGATAACGTATTGTTACCCCATTTAAGTACGATCTTTCATTTGTTCTTGCTCCGACAGGAAAAGAACCAAGGCTAAACACTGTACTGGCTCGCTTTTCAAAAGCAAAAATATATTCATAGCCAAGCAAGGAAATATCTGAAACAAGCGCTTTTTCACCAGTCAGCATCTCTCTGTATTCCAGTGTTATTTTTTCGCTATCTTCATTATAGCGACGAGAAAAACGCCGTACAATCCATGTTGTTGGTTCGGCATTTTCTATTACAGGAATAAAAGCATCTTCGCCACTACGAGCGAGGTATGTACACGTACTGTATGCCTGTCCACTGATAGCTTGAGTTCCCTGGTCAATACTAAAAAAAGGTGATCCATCAGCATCCCAGTACCATCCCCCAGGCACTGATGCAAAGCTCACTATTGCCTGTGGTGAAATACCGCCTTCTTCTCCATAAACAGCAAGCCACATCGAGACGGGCAACCCTCCCAACATTGTGGTTCCATCCAGCATAATGGAGGTTCTTCCCGAATCAAGCAATGACATATTTTGCACGGCAACAGAAATCGCTGGTCGCGCGGAGGAAACGAACTGTCCCTCATAAATCCCCCTTTGAAGTCCCTGACATCCGGCAAGCAAAATCACGCACAGGATAGACAAACAAGCTTTTTTCATAACCTTCTCCATTGTTATGCACAAATCCAACAAGCATCAGTACTCCCACACAAAATGAAGTAAATGGCTCGCCATTTGCATGTTCTATTTCCCTATAATAGGTTAGGAAGACAAAATAACACTAAAGTCCTGCTTTTATCTTATCTCATATTGAAATTGGCCATACCCCTCTCTTTGCTCCTACTATGTAAAATTAAAATAAATAACCCATATTCAAAGAATATGGGGTTTCATAGCAAAAACAATAAATGCGCTGTGTTATTTTCTATACTGAATACTTTACACGTTCTCCTCAATAAACCAACGGGAGTATACCCTGTCCACGTTCACCATACAACAAGCAAAGATCTCAGCCAAAAAGTATCAGTTTTCATTCCGAGCATTTAGAAAACTACAACAACATACGCTTCATCTTTTACAAGCAACAGCCTAGTATAGCTGTAATAGCTTGGGAAGCCATACAGAAATCTGCGGGAAGATAATAAGCAACACCAGCGCAACTAACGCCATGCCAATAAGCGGCAATGCTTCACGGCTGATCGCTTCAATACTCAAGCCGCTTATCCTCGCCCCTACAAATAAATTGACAGCCACTGGTGGCGTCACCTGTCCAATAGCAAGATTGACTGTCATGATAATACCAAACCACACAGGATCCCATTGGAAATGCTTTGCGATAGGCAAGAGAAATGGCAAGAACACATAATAGATTGAGATGGCATCCAATAACATCCCAGCACAAAGCAGGAGAATATTGATAACCAGCAGCACACACCAGGGATTGTCTGAAACCGCCAGCAAGAGCTGCGATCCTTTTTCCACAATACCTACCGTTGTCGCCACCCAGGAGAAAAGTCCCGCGCAGGTAACCACCAACATGACCACTGCTGTTGAGCGTACCGTTGCGGCAAAAATATCAAACAGTACGGCAAAAGAGTCGATACTTTTATAAATGAACAAGCCCACCAAAAGACCATAAAACACGGCAACTGCGGCCGCTTCTGTCGGCGTAAAAATACCT
>CAMTOM010000179.1 GCA_947074125.1 uncultured Desulfovibrionaceae bacterium | reverse complement strand
TTCACAAAAGCATCTATCTTTCCATCCATCACGCCATTCACGTCCGAAGTTTGGATCCTCTCCCATCATACTTCTTCATGTCAGAACCTTCTATCCTTATCCATATATCTTCTTAAACATCATAGTAGAGGAAACACCATGAACACAGCAAATACCATCATACTGGCAACCAGCAATGCGGGGAAAATACGCGAACTGGCAACAGCCCTGCACACATATGGGCTTCAGGTGATAGGACTTTCTGCATTTCCTGACCTTGAGCCTGTGGAAGAAACGGGAATAACATTTGAAGAAAACGCACTCCTCAAAGCACATGCTGTCAGCAAGGCTACAGGGCTGGTCAGTATCGCCGACGATTCCGGTCTTGAGGTTGACGCGCTGCATGGTGCTCCTGGTGTTCATTCTGCGCGCTTCTCTGATGATATGGAATTTCTTCCACATGAAACAAAAGACCAGCGCAATATGCGCAAACTGCTCGCTACCATGCACAACATCCCAGAGGGGAAACGTCACTGCCGCTTTGTATGCGCGATGGCTGCTGCCAAACCGTCGGGAGAACACCTTGTTCTTCGCGGCACCTGGGAAGGCCAGGTCTTAACGGCGATGCGCGGTACGAATGGCTTTGGCTATGATCCTGTTTTCTTCGATGCCCAATATAACAAATCAGCCGCAGAACTGACTCTTGAAGAAAAAAATGCCCGCAGCCATAGAGGCAATGCTCTCCGCGCCCTGCTTGCTCAATGGAACACCTTTTATAACAAAAGCTAAACAATCCCCCTTCACTGCCTCCCACACCCATTCACACTGAAAACCAAGACATCATAACACGCCTTTAAGCTATCGGAATCCCAGGCATCGTGACGCGCCAGCGGCATGATGCCCTATTGGGGGTGCAGGGGATTCAATTCCCTGCCAGGGGTCTGGGGGACAGCGTCCCCCATTCTTATACTGCACAGCAAATCTTACTCCATACCTCACCCAAAATGATCAAAACCACGTAGACTTTCCCAATCCCTGTTACTGCATTCGATATGCCCGCTTCGTGTGACTACGCCGATGGTCATAAACTCTGGCAGTGCTGCGTGCAGCGCGGGTAACATATCAGGCGCACAGGCGCCGAGCAGTGCATAGTCTTCTCCTCCCAAGAGTGCCATATCTACAGGATTCATGCCCTGCTGTGCGGCATAACGCACAACTTCTTCATGTAGGATACCTTGCGGCAGAAGAACTTCTGCACCCAAAGCATTACCGGAAACAGAGGCTATACCTGGGGCAATGCCCAGCAAGCGCGGCAAATCGCGCACAATGCCATCAGAAATATCCATAAGCGCAGGCGGTCTGGCATTGCGTCCAGCCAGTGCGAGCATAATCCCCGCATCCACTTTTGGCTCTGGCATCAGGTGTGCCGCACAGGCCACAGGCCAGTTTTCTCGTGCTGCATTCCCCAAAGACTCCAGTACCTCCAAACCCACACGGGCAAGACCTACACGCCCCACGATAAACAGAACATCACCTACCATGGCTCTGCCGCGTGTCAGATAGGCATCACGCGCACATTCACCCCATGCGGTAATGGAGATTGTCAGCGATGCGGCACGGGATAAATCTCCACCAGCCAATGCGACACGACAACGCCCTGCCAAAGCGGCCATCCCATCCAAAAAGCGCTCAAGCCAGTCCAGGGAAATATCTTCTGGCAAACCAAGGTTCAGCGTAAAACCTGTCGGACGTGCGCCACAGGCAGCTACATCACTCAAATTTACTGCCAGCGCTTTGTGCCCGATTTCTTCTGGATAAAAATAGGAACGGCGAAAGTGCACATCCTCCAGAAAAAAATCAGAACTGACACAGAGCGCTTCGGAAGGGCGCAATACCGCACAGTCATCACCACGCCCCAGCAAAAGAGAAGGATGTGTCTCAGGAAAATAACGGGCAATGCATGCCAGAATATTGTCTTCGGAAAGAAGGCTTGCCATGCTTACTCCTCTGGGATGAGATATTCTGCCAGAATGGTTTTTACGCCAAAGCCAGGGAAATTTACCTGTACTTTTTCTGTGGAAATATGCCTGATAATTTTACCACGCCCAAAAATACGGTGTCGACAATAGCCAAAATCGAGCGCTTCTCCTGTGCCTGATACTGCTTTTTCTTCTCTGGTGGGCGCAGGAGCAGGCGAAACACCTCCTGTTGCCACAAGAGTATTTTTGCCCGCATCCTGCGTATAGGAAGAAACACATTCAGACGTGCCACTGGACTGGGGCAAAGGCGGTAACAAACGCCGTGGCGCTTCCTGCGCAACACCATACCGTCCAAGCTGCCCCCCTGACGATTCTTTCCAGCGCTCATAAAGAGATGCGGACAATTCGCGCACAAAAGGACTGGGAGAGGCATACATAAGCCCCTGATCCGAGCGACTGTACAAACTTGCGGGCACACACAAATCAAGAGTACGCCGCGCCCGTGTGCAGGCCACATACATCAGACGCCGCTCCTCCTCAAAATCTTCAGGATGCGCGACGGCATGACGTGACGGGAAGCGATCTTCAACAAGATCCAGCAGAATCACCGCATTCCATTCCAGTCCCTTGGCAGAATGCACAGTTGAAAGCGTCACACGCCCCTCAATGTTTTCATCTTCTTCTGGCGACTCCAAAGCCATATCTGCCATAAACACATCAAGCTCTGTATAGCCAGAGGCCATCTGCATAATTTCTTCCAAGCCCTGAAGACGACGCGGCCAGTCATCGGGATAGTGCGTTTCCAATTGGGGGCGATAATGATCTACAATGGCTCCCAAACAGGTTACCGGAGACAGGGAATGCTCGCGCAAACCATCAAGAAAACGCATATCATTGAGAAAAGAAGGAAAGCGGGCAAAGGCTTTTTCTGTTGCTGCCGGATCGCCACTCATCGCCGCACCATAGAGTTTTTGTACTGTTTTAGGGCCAATGCCACTGTGCAGATCAGCGATCCGCCCAAAGGCAGGCATATCCAAAGGATTCAGCACCAGACGTGCGTATGAAAGCACATCCTTCACATGCGCGGCCTCGGTATATTTGAGACCACCATATTTGCGAAACAAAATACCAGCTCGATTTAAAGCCATTTCCAAGTGGTAGGAATGAAAACCCGCCCGAAAAAGAACAGCAATCTCATGCGGCAAATGCGTTCCCAAAAGCTCCTGCACCCGACGCGCTACCAGCTCCCCCTGTGAAATATCACTCGCTGGAATAACATAACGCACCGTCTCACCCTCCCCACGACGGGTAAAGAGACGTTTACGGTACCCTTCCTGAGCGTTTTCCAGCAGAGCATTGGCGATATCAAGAATTTGCTGTGTCGAACGGTAATTTTCCTCAAGCCGAATTACCTGTGCCTCAGGAAACAAATGTGGAAAATCCAGAATATTGCGCACATCCGCACCACGAAAAGCATAGATTGACTGCGCCTCGTCGCCTACTGCCATCACATTACATTCAGAAGTTTCAGGTCGCGCCAGTAAGCGCACTAAACGCGCCTGTACTTTATTGGTGTCCTGATACTCATCCACCATAACATGAGAAAAACGCTCCCGCAGGCGCTGCGCGGCATGAGGATGTTCTCTGAGTACTTTTTCCAGTTCAAATAAAAGGTCATCGTAGTCAAGTAATCCCTTTTCACGCCGATAAGCCGTGTATGCCATTTCCAACTGCGCCAGAGCCTGCGCGTGTGGCAAAAGATGGCAAGCATCGCGCCGAAGCACTTCATCAAGAGGCAATTCCTTATTACGTACTTTACTCAAAATCCCGACGATATTCTGCGTCTTGGGAAAAGAGCGGTCACCTTTGCCCAAACGCAGCTCTTCCTTGCAATACTTGACCGCTGCCGAAATATCCGCACTGTCCATAATGGAAAGTGTGCGCCCTTCCAACCACTCAGGAGGATATTGGCGCAATGCCGCAAAGGCAAAACCATGAAAAGTGCCTCCCTGTACTCCGGCAAGCCCCTGCCCCAATAAATGCGATGCGCGATGCAGCATTTCCTGAGCGGCTTTTCGAGTGAAGGTAAGCAATAGCATGGCGTGAGGGTCGATACCATGCTCTGCCAGCCAGGCCAGACGATATACTATTGTCCGCGTTTTGCCAGAGCCTGCTCCGGCAACAACCAATACAGGCCCATTGGCAACGGTTACCGCCGCGTATTGAGCTTCATTCAGGGATTTTTCATAATCAATCATGCGGTATTTCTAGCACAGCACTTGTCGCTCTTCCAGCAAAACTATACGGGATGCGATGCGGGAGGGCAGATGCTGTCAGGGATTTTTTCAAAATATGTCCCCCTGTTCTTGACGCCCAGGGAACGGCTGTCTATCTTCAAAAGATCTTGTCTTTCACGGAGTTATCATGTCCATTACCCCCCAGCAATTTGCAAACTCTGTAGAGTCCTTTGTACAAGCCATTATGTTTTAACACCGGTTGCGTTCTTCTTTCT
>CAMTOM010000178.1 GCA_947074125.1 uncultured Desulfovibrionaceae bacterium | reverse complement strand
AGGAGTCAACCTCTAGTCACCGGACGACCAGCTGCTGCGCGCCTCTTCCACTCCGCGACGCACTTCCTATTTAGTTCCTGAAAAAGGGTATATTCCAAGCTTTTGCGTCTATCGGCTGCTGAGAGAAGTCCTTCCTCAAGTTCTTTCAGGGCAACAGTGGTAAAGCGTTCGGCATTCGCAAGGGTTTGGCGGCGGATAAAGTGATCAGGAACGGAAGGGGAACCAGTGCGACTCAGCTCATAATAATAACCAAAAACGCGATTGTATCCCATTTTTAGTTTGGGCAGGTTGTGCTTTTGTTGCTCTTCTTCCAGAAGTTCTTGAAGTTTCTGTTCACCGTGTTCTACGAGATCAAGAAGCGCGTCCAGTTCCTGATGATAGCCTGCTTTAAAAAGACCGCCTTCTGTAATGGTTGGGGGAGGAGAGTCTTGCAGGGCACTTTCTAAAAGATGCGTATACTCTTCCAAAGAATCCCAGTTTTTCTTCACTTTGTAGATAACAGGGGGCAGGTTGCCACCTTGCGTCTCCTCATCAGTAGCATATGTACCAGGCGATGTGTATACAAGCGCATCATACACGGTGGGCAAAGCCGTGAGACTGTTACGCAGGGCAACAAAATCTTTTGGTGTTGCACGGTTCAGACTGATGCGGGTTGAAAGGCGTTCAAGGTCATAAACGGTCTTGAGAGTCTCACGCAAGCGCTGACGGAATGTTTCTGCCTCGGCAAGAAAAGCAACGGCTTCCTGACTCTCTTTTATGGGAGCAAGTTCGCGCCAGGGATGGCGTAAACGTTCTTCTAAAAGACGCCCTCCCATAGGAGTGACGGTGTCATCAAGAACGTATCGCAATGTTCCTTTGCCGCGACCACCATCAAGACGTGTGAAAATTTCAAGATTGCGTTCCGTAATCTCGTCTATGATGAGGTGTTTTCCCAAATTAAGAGGATGAAAAGGGGCGAGATGTGCGGCATCACATTTTTGCGTTTGGCGCAAATAGGCAAGCAGTGCGCCACAAGCGCAGACAAGCTCTTTTTTCTGAGCAAGTCCCAAAGCCTCCAGTTCCTGAACCCCCTGCGCCTCAAGAATGTTTTCCGCAGCACGTTTATATTGAAAATGTGTGCGCAGAGGTTGGCGTACAAGAGAAATACCGTCGTGAATCAGGTTAGTGGGTATTTCATATTCTTCTGGCAGCAATAGTTCTCGTGGCGCGAGCTTTTGTATCCATTGCCAGAGTTCTGCCTGTTTGGCGGTTTGCATCCCACTCCATTCACCAGTTGAAACATCTGCCCAGGTAAATCCGCCACGGTTCTCTTCAGTGTCCCAGTACATGGCTCCAAGATAGTTGTGGCTTTTGGTATTGAGATTCGCGTCTTCGAGAACGGTGCCAGGGGTGATGATGCGTGTCACAGCACGCTGGACAATGCCTTTGGCACTTTTAGGGTCTTCGATCTGGTCGCAGATGGCCACATGATAGCCTTTATCTATGAGCTGTACCAAATAGTTATCTACGGCATGCCAGGGAACGCCGCACATTGGAACTGAACTTTCTGCATCTTTATTGCGGCTGGTAAGTGCGATTTGAAGTTCTCGTGCTGTGGTAACGGCATCATCAAAGAAAAGCTCGTAAAAATCACCCATTCTAAAAAAAAGAAGTGCATCAGGGTGTTCTGCCTTGATACGCAGGTACTGTTCGAACATTGGGGTGACTTTAAGGGGGGCACCAGTAAGGGAGGATGATTTTTGCATGGATGGTATCTGCTGTGAAAAGTTATGGCGCACAAAGTGCGCCACAATAACGTTGTTCAAAGAGGAAACAGTAAAAAGTAAAAATATTAACGAGACTTGTCAGGATCTGGAGAAAGTTCGTCCGCTGTCCCCACAGTTTCGGCTGAAGGAGGAAGCAGAGCTGGTTGCGGAGCTTGCGCTGATGTCTTTTCTTTGCCTGTGGTAGTTTCAGAAGTTGTTTGTTCAGAAGTATTGCCTTCAGTAGCTGCCTTGATTTTTTCAAGCTCTTTTTCCAGAGCGTGGATGCGCCAGTTATTCTTTACTACTTTTGCGGTCAGGTTCACCTTATCCCAAACAAGAATCAGGAAGCAGACAAGTGCGCCAATCATGAAGGAAGCCAGCAAGAGAAAATAAAGAGGTAGAGGAATGGACTTCATGAGCGGGAAAAAGAGTAAATCAAGCTCCAGTGTCAGCTTTTGAGAAAGTGGCCCCTGGTTTTGAACGAAAAATACCATGGACAGGAAAAAAATGAGAACAAGCAACAGAACTTTGATGTAGCGCATGGTTCCTCCTATGCCTTGGGTAGGGTTTCTGACCGATTAAAATAAGGCTGCAATGTGTTATACGTTGAACTAAGGTGTTCTGGTATGGTACGAACTTCATCAAGAACTGCCATAAAAGAAGAATCTCCATTCCAGCGAGGGACAAGATGAAAATGTAAATGCTCTCGAATGCCAGCTCCAGCGGCTTCTCCAAGATTCAATCCCACATTGATACCCTGGCAATGAAAGTGCTCTTTCAGGATCGCTACGCACCACTGGATGGTATCCCACATTTCATGAGACTCCTCAGGTGCAATGAGCGTCGTATCGATAACATGCATTTCCGTACCAACCAATAAGTGCCCATTATTCTACCTGTATTTATTACTTACAATCAAAACATTTCTGCATCGTTAAAGTACCAGACGCTCCCTGTCTTCTTCTGTGTTTTCAGGAAGACAAAACACACAGGCATCAGGTTTTGGACCAAGGATGTATTCTATTCGCCAGGGAGTCCAGAGGTGTTTCATGCGAATATTCCTTTCAGCGGTACAGACATCGCTTAATGATACACTGCTTGCGTTTAGTGAGCAAGGGGAAGAAGGTTGCTCTGGTTATTTTTTTTGCTTTCCCTTCACTTGTGCGGCGTATTTATTGGCTAAAATAAGCTGGATCTCCCTTGTGGGGGCTTTGCCATCTCGTTTGGCATCAAGAATGGCAGCGATGATTTTTCCAACATCAGGGCCTGAAGATATCCCCAATGCCAGAATATCACTTCCAGAAATATCAGCTTTTTCATGGCGCCACTGGGTGATGTAGCGAGAAAGGCTTTTGCGTATCGGATCAGAATCGGCACGTCCCATAAGGTAGAGCAAACCTTCAATAGGAAGACCGTTCAGTGCATTGCAGAGCATACTGACAGAGCACTTCTCCTGATTTCTGTCGAAATCTTTTTGCCATTTTTCTGTTTGAGCCTGTGCCTTTCGTACCGCTTCTCGAATCTGTTGGAAGGAGGTGCGCCGTGCTGTGGAAAATGCAAGGCGATTCAATATTTCAGACGCTTCAGCATAGGTAAGGTTACGACACAAACCAAGCAGATAGACTATCCAAATCTCCGGTTGTTCTTCAAGATACAGCAAACGGTACCAGCCAGTAATATCCTGAAGACGTTCCAGAAGGGCGAGTTTATTGGGGTTGAGCGAAATATGCATACTGATGGACTGAAGGATCTTTAATTCTTCCAGCCGTTTTAGAATGCTTAATGGGGCGCTTTCTTCACAGATTTTTTGAAACTCGTGAAAACTACGAACACCGGAACGCCGTTCGACCATGCCAAGCTGGACAGCATTTTTGATAAGCTTTGCTGTTCCAGGATTCATGGTAAAACCAGAGCGTTGTGCAAAGCGTGCCGCAAGCAAGCAGCTTGTAGGGTCTTCGACAAAACTCAATGTGTGCAAAGCCATAATGCTTTTATTGCGAATGTCATTTTGTCCACCAAAGAAATCAACCAGGCGTCCAAATGATTCCTGCCCCAAGCGAATCGCTAAAGCGTTGATAGAAAAATCCCGACGGAAGAGATCCATCTTGATGGAAGAAAGTTCTATCGTGGGCAGTGCGGCAGGATATTCATAATATTCAAGGCGTGCGGTTGCCACATCAATATGCTGTTCTGTTTTGCCATCATGAAAAATGACAACAGCGGTCATGAATTTCTGATGTTCGCGCACACGTCCATTGAGTTTGTCTGCCAGGGCGCGAGCGTAAGCAATGCCATCCCCTTCAACCACAAGGTCAATATCCTGTGTGGGATTTTCCAATAAGAGATCCCGTACAAAACCGCCTACAACGTATACGGGGAAATTGAGAGTATCGCCCAGTTCACCAGCAAGATGCAGCAGATCTCTTATGGCGCGTGGAAGACGATCATGCATGATCTTGCTCAGATTTTTTTCTTTGCGGATACTGCGTGCAGGGGTGTGTACTGTGGCAGATTCAGTGGTAAAAATAGAAATCAAATCCGTGCGGGTGATGACACCAATGACTTCATCCTGAGCAACCACAGGAACGAGACGCTGGCGCTCACTGTTAATGATCTCGGTGATAATCTGTAAATCTGTCCCTGGCGAAACCGTATGTATGTCACGCCGCATATATTCATCCACATCCCTCGTTCCAAGACCATGCTTATTTGCCCGTAAGGCGGTTGGTGCATCCATAA
>CAMTOM010000177.1 GCA_947074125.1 uncultured Desulfovibrionaceae bacterium | reverse complement strand
GTGAGGGTGAAGGATGTTTGCTTTTTCTCTCTTTTTGTATGTGGGATTTGGTGGAGATTTTAACTTTTTGTGTAAGAAGTGTGAATTGGTATGTATGATAAGTAGGTATGCTTTGTGTGGTATCTGTTATTTATTTAATAATATGTATTAATAATATGGAAATATTGTCGATCATATATAGACCAAGCTCTGTGGTTGGCTTGCAAATAGATTATTGGGGTAGGTGCTCTATGAGAACAGTTGTCGTGCATTCCTATGATATGATTTTGGGCAGAAGTCGCTGGAAAAAACAGCGGAGACCACAGTCTACTTTGATGGTCGTTATTGCCTTGCTGGTAATATGCCTTGTGCTCGGTATGCTTTCGTTATACGTGCGCGCCGAAACACAGTCCGTTTCTCCGGCCGCTCTTTGCCTTGCTCTTGATCCGCAGATTTTTTCTGGTGAGGGAGAACATCTGCCCGTTGAGACGCAACACTATTTTTCCCCCAGCATACTCCCTGAGGGATTACCGGAAAAACTGATATTGCCTTCTGCATTGGCGTAGCGGCGATATGCGCTATGAGCGCATAATGGTGTGCAGGGCATCCAGTTTTTGACTGATGTCCTGCGCTCCCACAATTTCGGTCACCAAAGCCGCACAGCGCGCACCATGCTGCACAACCATTGCAAGATTATGTTCCTTGATGCCTCCTATGGCGACAGATGGGAGTGAAATATTGCGACTCACGAAATCCAGATACTCAAGTCCAACAGCCGCACACACATCTTCTTTAGTCTGTGTGGAAAAAATGGGTCCCACGCCAATATAATCCACATTCTGTTCCTGTGCTGCCAAAGCTTGCTCTGGTGAATGTGTGGAGAGACCAATAGCTATATTCTCACCAACCAAACGGCGCACCGCCGCTACAGGCAAATCTTCCTGCCCAATGTGTACCCCATCCGCACCCACAAGTATTGCCAGATCAACATAGTCATCAATAATAAAAGCGGCTCCTGCTTCTCGTGTCATCTGCCGTAATCGCAGACATTCTTCGTAGCGCATTCCCCCCTTTTTCTCTTTTTCCCGATATTGGATAATGCGTATGCCCGCTTCCAGCATGGCGCGCACAACCTCTTCATTGGAACGCCCCAAGGAAAATTTTTCTGCGGTCAGACAATAAATGCCGCCTTCTCGGATACATGAGGCAACATGTGCTCGTTGATTCATCGTCATTTCTCCTCGAAAAAGAGACTCCAGAAAAAGAGTGCTCTTTACAATGCACTATAGAGATACTTTTGTGATGCGGGATGCTCGAAATATGCCTGCTGCTAGGCAACACTGATAATGCCTGCGCCATCGCCTGTCAGACTTTCGCCACCTGATGGTGTTACAAGAAATGTTTCTTCCACACCAACCATGCCTATGCCTGCTAAAGCAATCTTGGGTTCAATAGCAAGCGTCATCCCCGCGACAAGCGGCATGTCAAAACGAGCTGCCAGCGCAGGGAATTCGTCCATTTCCAGACCAATACCATGCCCAAGAAAACGGGCGCGATCGCGTCCTGCTCCCATAAAATTGTCCTCATAGCCGTTCTGAGCAGCCATTTCTTGTGCCATTGTCCATATTTGACTGGGGAGAGTATCTGGCTTGAGCATTGCGGCAGCCTCTTGCTGTATCGTCTTGCAGCAGGCTTGAGCGCGCAAAACACTGTCCGGAGGTTGCGTATTCCCCCCCCAGTAGCATTGCGTTTTATCTGTGCAATATCCTTCCCATGAGAAGAGGGCATCTACAACAAGAAGCTGGTCTTTATTCCAGACTGTTGCTCTGTCTCCAAGAGTAGGTGTGGCTGGATGCATACCCCGCACCCCAAGCGGTCTGTCCTGGCTGTTGGGATAAAGCCCCGTTTCACCAATACAAATGGCTTCAAGCTCGGCATAATTGGGTGACGTCGTGCGTACAAAACCGCAATGTCCCTGCTCCAACAAAAGACTATGAACGATGGTAGCAATTTCCCACTCACTCATGCCTGTATGAATGCGCTTGGGCAATTCCTGACACAAGCAATACTCGTGTAACTTGCCCGCCTGCCGCATTTTATTGATTTCCCATGCGCTTTTGAGCATACGGGTCATTTTAAGAGCGCTATCACCAGCAATATACTGCAAATCACCGATTCGTGAGGTAAAAAGCTCTGCCTGAGACCAGGATAATCCCGTCATCTCTACCGCAACAGCAGAACCTTTATCCTGCGGTAAAGGGCTGCCTGCATCTTTGCACAAGGCAGAAATATCCCCATAAGAACGAAAAGGCACAATGCTTTGTAACGATGATTCCGAAAGCGCACGCTCCAAACCACGTCGGATCAACAAAACTTCCTGCCCCTCTATAGGAATCCATAAAAGGCCAGAACCTAATGTTCCTGAAAAATAATAAATATTCAGAGGAGAAAACACCAGCAGACCAGCAACCTTTTGCGGAAGGAGGCGTAGCTGTTCACGGCAGCGCCGTAGACGATCCTGACTCTCGCTCTGAGGAAGGCGTTCTTGTGGCAGAAGAGGGTAATTCATAATTTTTCAATCCTTCACAATAAAAAAAGAGATACCATCAGCACATGAAAAGAGCAGTGTCGCGCAACAGATGCTATAATGCCTAAAAATACTGCCGCCCTATTAAAAAATTGCCTGCATTACCTGCTTTGTCAAGAAAACATCTCTTTTGCCTATCCACAGTTATTGTGAGCACCTCTTGACAGTGTATACCGAGAAGCCTACCGTAAGAGTATTCTCGGGGCGGGGTGTAATTCCCCACCGGCGGTGAGTGCTGAGTGCGCAAGCCCGCGAGCCCTGCCAGTGTATGGCAGCGCAGATCTGGTGCAAAACCAGAGCCGACGGTAACAGTCCGGATGAGAGAGAATGACGGTCTTCGCAAATAATGATGCCTCCTTCAGCTATCCACTGAAGGCGTCCTTTTGCGGTGCGGCGCTTGTGTGTCCGCTCGTCTGATGCGTCACTCTTTCCAGAGAGACGCTTTTTTTTGTCGCTTTGTCCGGGAAAGGCGATGTCGTTATCACGGAGGAAAGACCCAATGCCTTTATGTACTATCGAAGAAGCTATTGCAGAAATTCGCCAGGGGAAAATGATTATTCTCGTTGATGATGAAGATCGCGAGAATGAAGGTGACCTGACAATGGCGGCAGAATTCGCTACCGCTGAGCATATCAACTTTATGGCGAAATTTGGTCGGGGGCTGATCTGTCTGCCCATGGCTCCAGATATGATCGACAAGCTCGATCTGCCCCTGATGGCACAGCGAAATGGTTCACGCTTCGGAACAAACTTTACCGTTTCTATCGAAGCCCGCCACGGCACAACAACAGGTATCTCTGCTGCCGATAGAGCCACTACCATACAAGCCGCAGTTGCCGATAACGCACGCCCCGAAGATATTGTCACGCCAGGGCACACCTTTCCCCTGCGTGCCCGCTCTGGAGGCGTGCTCGCACGAGCCGGACAAACTGAAGGAAGTGTCGATCTGGCCAGACTCGCAGGCCTTAAACCCGCAGGTGTCATTTGTGAAATAATGCGGGAAGATGGCGAAATGGCGCGTATGCCTGATCTCGAAATCTTTGCCCAGGAACATAACCTGAAAATCGCTGCGGTCAGAGACCTTATCCGCTATCGCATCCAGCACGGAGAAGTCTCCGTTCGCTGCAATGCACAAGCACACCTGCCAACAATGTTCGGCGATTTTGAAGTCTATGCCTACGAAAATGAACTGGATACCCATACCCATCTGGCTCTGGTGAAAGGTGACATCAAAGCCTCCACAGAACCCGTTCTGGTACGCGTTCACAGCCAATGTCTGACAGGTGACGCCCTTGGCTCCCTGCGCTGCGACTGTCGAGGACAATTGGGTGCTGCCCTGCGTCAGATAGAAAAAGCCGGATGCGGCGTTCTACTCTATATGCGTCAGGAAGGACGCGGTATCGGTCTCGCCAATAAAATACGTGCCTACGCCCTCCAGGATCAAGGCTACGATACCGTTGAAGCCAACATTAAACTTGGTTTCGCCGAAGACCTTCGCGAATACGGCACCGGTGCCCAAATTCTCTTCAATCTCGGCGTACGCAAAATACGCCTCCTGACCAATAATCCGAAAAAAATCGTTGGCCTTTCCGGTTACGGTCTGGAAATTGTCGAACGAGTACCCATCGAAATCGAATCCTGCCCGCAAAATGCCGCCTACCTCGAAACCAAAAAGGAAAAGATGGGGCACATGCTGAGCGGGAGTACATGCAAATAGTTTGTGGGGGAGATAAGGGAGAAGGGGGGAGGTATCTGAAGGGGCTGCTCGCCCCCTCAGGCTCCCCTCGGCAGGGGAATGATTCCCCTGCACCCCCAATAAGGGTTGAGTGGTGATATCATTGTTTTGTGATGTATTCCTTTTTGTTTGTAGGGATGGTGCAGTGTATCTGATGGGGCTGCTCGCCCCCTCAGGCTCCCCTCGGCAGGGGAATGATTCCCCTGCACCC
>CAMTOM010000176.1 GCA_947074125.1 uncultured Desulfovibrionaceae bacterium | reverse complement strand
GGCAAGAAGCTCCTCTTCCGATATGCCATATTCGCGGCTGATGCTGAAGATGGTCCCTGTGCGAGCCCACTCGGGCATTTGTCTGCAGGGGCATATGGGCGTGGGGTGCGGGAGAGGGGAGAAAAATGAGCCGATGACAGCATATCTGGGAATGGTGCCAGGAAGTGTCAAAACAACGGGAGCGGCATATGCCCGTGCTGCCAAGCTTGCGCAGGAAAGGCCTCTTATCAGGTCTGTGTATGCGAGTATTTATGACAATAAAGAACCACAGGTGGTGGTGCGTGAGCTGATGACACGTACACTTAAAGATGAAATTGTTTGAGCGCAGGAAAAAGTTTTTTGTAATATATTTCCTTTTGTAAAAAGAACAGGCCTCACGGTAACTCCATGAGGCCTGTTCTTTTTACGCTGTTTTGCTTCTACATTCCTGCCCTGTGTGGCTCAAGGTCTTTTAAGAAGCCTTCTGGAACCTCAAAACCGAGCGCTTGTGCCTGATTGCCGGCTTCGACAGCTTCTTTAAAGCGCTCCAGCTCAAAGCAGGCAAGAGCGAGATTGTTCCAGGCTGGGGCAAAATTGGGCTCTTTTTGCAGGATTTCCTTGCAGGTGGTAACGCAATTTTCATTTTCGCCCAGCATAAAATAGGCTGTTGTCATGGCCTGTTTGGCCTGAATGAAATCGGGATCCCACTTGAGTGCTTTTTTGAGTGCGGCAAGTGCCTTTTCCGGTTCACCGCGCTGCAGATGCACAAAGGCAATATTGCTTTGCGGGACGGGGAATTTGGCACGACACTGTGCAGCTTCTTCATTATAGCGCAAGCAACCATCAAGGTCATGGCGTTCGAGACAAATCCCGCCAAGCTGTACATAGGCCTCGGCAAGATGGGGAGAATTGCGAACAGCCTCAAGAAAAGCGGATTCCGCAGCAACAAAATCGCGCTTTGTGAGCAAGGCAATCCCCAGATTGTAATGGTGGTTTGCGCATTGATCATTTTGGGCGATTTCAGCCTTCAGATCCGCAATATATTCGTCAAGATCGTCGTAACGTTCCTTCATTTCAGTACTCCTTCCTTTTTGAGAAGATCACAATACCATTGGCAAAACTCAAAAATACCAAGGTATTTTTCATCTTTATTGATAACTCCCAAAGCGCATTCCAGAGCACCACGCTTGTACTCCGGACTTATTTCCCCTTTGTTTGCGCTGGCAAAGCGGAGAAATTCCTGGCAAAGCTGCTGGGTGGTCCTTTGTGAGGCATCCATGCGGATGTCCATGGGGTCATTTGGCTTTTGAAAAGGATCCCAGTTGTCGTAGCCTATGCGATCAATAAATTTACGCCGTCGGGGCGTCATTTTTTCATAAATATTTCTTTTAAGCTCTTCTTCTGCCTGCGTAAGCTTTTGCGGGGTTCCATCGCGAAAAACTGTTGCGGGGATACGACTGCGTATATCGGGCATGTTAATCCTCTTTAGGGGCAGGGCCTATGCCAAGATAGGCATTGTCGTATGTTGTGAGCAGTGCCATGGAAAGAGGAACATATACCTGGGCAAGTTCCTTAAAACGGGTATTGATGGTATCGGCTATTTCCTGACTCAGCCCAAGGAGTTGATCCTGTATTTTGTCCAGAGCAACTGTGGGGTAGGGAGTGCCTTTTGTGAAGGCAGCCTTGCCGCAAACGTGCCCCTTGCCCATGATGGCTGTGGGAATGCCATATATCCGGCATGTGATTGGACGTGCATGGTAGAGGGCGCAGGTGTTTTCCTGGGTAAGCAATGGACAGCGCATGCGTATGCGACCGGCGCTTTCCATAATTTCTTCGGGGGGGGTGCCGTCTCGGTTTGCCCGATGAAAATCTCTCTTAATGCGGGCAAGAGAGCGATCCATTTCTGCGGCGTATTCAAGAATTTCTGAACGTTCGCGACTGTGCGTGAACGTGTCATTGAAAGCCTTGTTAAGCACCATAGCCTCAACAAGAGAGAGATCGAAGAGCGCATGGCAACAGTCACTGCATCCCTCTGTGCAGGTAACGCAATCAGGATGGCTTTGTTGCACCTTTGCAAACAGGGCATCGACTTGTGCGCGCAAATGTTCGTAACGAGCGAATATAGGACTCAGGTCAGTTGTCATGTGTTACCCTCAAGGCGCAAATGCCGCCGAACGCAAGGCGCTCAGCGGCATATGACTTATTAAGGACGCAAGAACGTCCGTCACGATTAGTTTTCTTCGACAGCAATGGCGCCGGGTTCGCAAACTTCAACGCAGGATTCGCAACCGAGGCATTCTTCGGCGTTGACAGGGGCAGACTTGCCATCCTGAATTTCATACACGGCCACGGGGCAAACATCAACGCATTCACCACAAGCGACGCACTTATCGGTATCCACAGTAACATTGTAGCCCATTGTAGTTTTCCTCCAGAAGGATTTTTTGGGATGCAGAAATATGTTTTTGCGGCACTGAAGTCTTTCTGCGAAGACTTCATCTCCCAAAAGGCATAGCGTGACCATCTGAGTGTGTCAAGCCGGAAAACTCTTTTGCGGATAGATTGTCTATAAGGTCGCTTGCCTCTCTTGGGATTACGCGATAGCATCAGCAGCTTTCGTCCTGCCTTTCTGGCATAAAATATCGTTATGAAGAATGTAATTCTGGATAATGTGCGCAGATGTACTGTGCTTTTGAGGTAATATATGGGAATCGAAAAAATATGTTCGCAGATAGTCTGTCCGTCTGAAAGTCTTGCTGTACAGGCCTGGCAGCATCTGGACAGTCTGACAAAGCCGCAAGGGAGTTTGGGACGTCTTGAAGATTTGGCGGTGCGTTTGTTTGCCATTTCTGGCGGGAGGCGCCCTCTTAAGGCTGAAAAAGCGATCATGTATACGGTTGCGGCAGATCATGGTGTTGTTGCCGAAGGGGTGACATTGTTTCCGCAGGCTGTGACTCGCCAGATGGTAGTGAATTTTCTGAATGGCGGCGCGGCAGTCAATGCTTTGTGTGGCAATGCGGGTGTGGATTTGCGCGTTGTTGATGCGGGCTGTGCCGGAGGCGCTTTTCCTGAGCATCCTTTATTGCTTGCACGGCGTATGGGAGAAGGTACTGCAAATTTTGTTCAGGAGCCTGCAATGACGGTGGAGTGCTGTCGTAAGGCTCTTAATGTGGGTATCGCCCTTGCCGAGGATGCTATGCAGGCTGGCTATGACTGTATTGGTATGGGGGAAATGGGTATTGGCAATTCTACTGCTGCGACTGCGCTTTTTTGCGCTTTTTTGCAATTATCTCCTGAAAAAGTAGCAGGCCCTGGAGCGGGTATTCCTGCGGCTGGTATTGCACATAAAATTGATGTGATCAGGCGTGCGTTGGAACGGCATCAGCACATTGTTGCGACAGGAAGCGCGCTGGAAAAACTCGCTACGCTTGGAGGATTTGAAATTGCGGTAAAAGCGGGTATTGTTTTGGGAGCAGCGTTTTCCCGCATTCCCATTGTTGTGGATGGCTTTATCAGCACAGCAGCATTTATTGCGGCACGTGCTCTGTGTCCGGCGGTGGAGGAGTATGCGATACTCTCCCATTGTTCTGCCGAGCCAGGCTATAGGGGTATTGTGGAAAACGTGAAATATCCTCCTTTGCTGGATCTTGGTTTGCGCTTGGGGGAAGGTACGGGAGCGGTATTGGCAATACAGCTTTTACGGGCAGCAGCAGCTATTTTTAATACTATGGCAACATTTGAACAGGCTGCTGTTTCGCAGGCATAAAGAGAAAGAACAAGAGACAGAGTACTCTTTTGGGATACAGATATTATTTTTTTAGAAATAACAGTGCGCTCAGAGATTTTTCTGAAGGCTCTGGCAGGTAGTGAGATATGCAGCAAGATTCAGAAAGCCTTTCTTCTCCTTTGTTGGAGTTTGTGAACGTTGCCCGTGAATTTCGTGTCAAACGGGGATTTTTTGCCGATGAACTTCGTTTACAGGCTGTACGGGATGTGAGTTTTTCCCTGCACAAAGGGGAAAGTATTGGGCTTGTGGGGGAGTCTGGTTGTGGTAAATCAACTTTGGGGCGTCTGGCTGTGGGTTTGCTGCCTGCCAGTTCTGGACATATCATGTGGCAGGGAGCTCCTTTGTCGGTGGCGGGTCAGGCGGGTTATGTTCCCGGGCAGTTACAGATGGTTTTTCAGGATCCTTTTTCCTCGCTCAATCCGCGTTGGCGGGTAGGAAAGGCGATTGCCGAGCCTTTGCGAGCACAAGGTGTGAGTGCAGGCGAATCTGCGGCGCGCGTGGCGTCAATGCTTGAGCTTGTGGTTTTGGATCCTGAACTTGGGGAGCGTTATCCTCATGAGTTCTCTGGTGGACAGCGACAGCGGATGGCTGTTGCGCGGGCACTGATTACGCATCCGCAGCTTGTGGTATGTGATGAGCCGGTGTCTGCATTGGATGCTCCTGTACACGCGCAGATACTCAATCTTTTCACAGCGTTGCAATAACGCTGTCCTGCGGCTTATGTGTTTTTTTCGCATGAGTTGGCGGTGTTTCT
>CAMTOM010000175.1 GCA_947074125.1 uncultured Desulfovibrionaceae bacterium | reverse complement strand
GAGATCTACACCAGGACGTACACTCTTTCCCTACACGACGCTCTTCCGATCTGAGCTTCCACGACCACTAAAGATTTCTTCAGATGTCCCCACAAGAGCATGTGGCAGAACATCATCAACATGTTCCACAAAAACGATGTCCAGATCTTTCAAAATCTCTGATGGCACTTCTTTCAGGTCTTTTTCATTGTCCACAGGTATCAACACTTTCGCAATACCGGAACGACGCGCTGCCAGAAGCTTTTCGCGCAAACCACCGATGGGGAGCACCTTCCCTCTCAGGGAAATCTCACCCGTCATGGCAACATCATTACGAACGGGAATTCCCAAAAGCGCAGAAGTGATAGAAGTCGCCATGGCAATACCAGCAGATGGCCCGTCTTTTGGGGTAGCTCCTGCCGGCAGATGTACATGTATATCAATTTTCCGGTAGAAACGTGGGTCAAGTCCCAACATTTCTGCACGGGAACGCACATAGCTTAAGGCTGCACGGGCAGACTCCGACATGACTTCACCAAGCTTGCCCGTTGTCGCGATCTGACCTGTACCAGGCATAATGCTGGTTTCGATAAAGAGAATACTGCCACCGCGCTGATTGTACGCAAGTCCGGTACACACGCCAATTTGCGGTTCCTGCTCACGATCATCATGCCGATACCTCTTCATTCCCAAATAAGAAGGAAGGGTCTGACAGTTAATATTCACACAGCGATCAATCTTGTTTGTTTCAACCAGCTTGATGGCGACTTTACGGCAAAGTGTCGCCAATTCTCTTTCCAGATTACGCACCCCCGCTTCGCGAGTATAGTTTCGTATCACACCCAGCACGGCATTGTCTGACATACGGATATTTCCAGGCTTCAGACCATGCTCCTCAATCTGGCGAGGCACAAGAAACTGACGGGCAATATGGAATTTTTCTGTTTCCAGATAACTGCTCAACTCAATAATTTCCATTCGATCCTGCAAGGGTTCAGGAATGGAATGCAGTGTATTTGCCGTTGTAATAAAGAAAATCTTGGACAAATCATAGTCCAGATCCAGATAGTGATCCATGAAGGTTTCATTCTGCATGGGATCCAGCACTTCCAGCAAGGCCGAAGCAGGATCGCCCCTGTAATCAGAAGTCATTTTATCCACTTCATCCAGCAGGAACAAAGGGTTATTATACTTCACACGCTTCAGGGACTGCAAAATCTTGCCTGGCAAAGCGCCAACATAGGTACGCCGATGCCCACGGATTTCTGCCTCGTCGCGCACACCACCAAGAGAAAGACGGACAAAATCACGACCTGTCGCCTGCGCAACAGAACGCGCCAGCGAGGTCTTGCCCACGCCTGGAGGACCCACAAGACAAAGGATGGGGCCACGCAAACCACCGGAAAGCTTCTGCACGGCAAGGTATTCCAGAATACGTTCTTTGGGCTTTTCCAAACCATAGTGATCGGCATCCAGAATGGCACGCGCAGCCGCAATATCTATTGCCGCTTCTTTTTCGCGATTCCAGGGCAAATCAAGAAGCCAGTCCACATAGTTGCGTACTACCGTATACTCTGCTGAAGATGGCGGCATCGTGCGCATCTTGCGCAGTTCACGCAAAGCTTTTTCTCTGGCTTCCTCTGGCATGTCTTTTTCACGGAACTGTTTTTCCAGATCATCTATTTCTGCCAGCGGATCTTCTTCACGCCCCAATTCTTTATTGATGGCCTTGATCTGCTCAGTCAGATAATATTCGCGCTGATTACGCTCCATCTGCGTTTTGACACGCTGCTTGATACGCTTTTCCACTGATGCAACAGCCATCTCACCCAAAACAAGCTCATGCGTCTTTTCAAGGCGTGCCATGACATCAGTAATCTCAAGAACTTCCTGACGAATACGGTAATCTATTTTAAGATGGGGAATAATGGCATCAGCCAAAGAAGAAGGGTCACGAATCGCCAGAAGTGCCAGAATGGCTTCCTGCGTCAACTTCTTGTTTACTTTTCCAAACTCTTCAATAGCCTCATGTGTCAGGCGTACCAAGGCTTCGCTCTCTGGCCCCTCAGCAAGGGTATCAGACAGCATCGCCACACGAGCCTGCGCAAAACCTTCTTCGCAATCAGACTCCCGAAGAGGTTCCCAGGAGGCACGGTACAAACCCTCAAAAAGAACTTTGATCGTACCGTCAGGCAAGCGCAGCATCTGCAAAACTTTGCTCACAACCCCCACAGGGTACATATCATCCCAGGAAGGTTTTTCCAGATCAGGCTCTTTCTGAGCCACCAAGAAAATCTTTTTATCGTAATCGGCAAGAGCCGCTTCAATAGCTTTGATAGAAGCATCACGCCCCACAAAAAGCGGCATGATCGACCGCGGGAACATAACGACTTCCCGCAAAGACATCAGGGGAAGATCCAAATGAGAATACTCTGCTCCATCCCGCGTTAATTCATCCATACATGACTCCTTTCTTCCCGCATTGCCTGCAAATCACCTGTCTGGCATCGCAAACAATGCATGCATACACCCATCCTCGTATTCTCCACTGTCCACAGTGTATACTTTATATGCGCAAAAAGATGTTACAATACCCCTCGCACGCAACACAGTCTCACATATCTACTTCGTAAATAAGCTTTACGCTTCAAAAGCACCACACTATTCTATCAGCTCCGAGCGGACTTTGCAGAACGCGATGACTTGCCCTTACGAGCTGGAGCCTTTTCTTCATCATATAACAACAAAGGTTCTTTTCCTTTCTCAATCACACTCGCATTGATAACGCATTCGCGCAAGTTGGGCAGAGAGGGAAGACGGAACATAATATCCAGCATGATTTTTTCCATCACATTCCTAAGCCCACGCGCTCCTGTTTTGCGCTCTATCGCTTCTACAGCAATGGCACGCAAAGCATCTGGCGTAAAGCGCAAATCCACATTATCAAGACGGAAAAGGGTCTGATACTGACGGACAAGCGCATTTTTAGGCTCAGTAAGGATGCGAACAAGATCATCTTCGTTCAAGTCATCCACATGCGTAATAATAGGAATACGACCAACAAATTCAGGGATAAGACCAAATTTGACAAGATCTTGAGGATGCACTTTTTCCAGAAGCTCTGCGAGAGAAACTTCCTGAGTGCTCTGTACCCGCGCACCAAAACCCATGGTTTTGCCCGCCAGACGCAAATCAACAATTTTCTCCAGCCCGACAAAAGCACCACCAACAATAAACAAAATATTGCTGGTATTCATGCGAATGAATTCCTGCTGCGGATGTTTGCGTCCGCCCTTGGGAGGGATATTGGCTTCGGTTCCTTCAATAATCTTCAAAAGGGCTTGCTGTACGCCCTCGCCAGACACATCACGGGTAATGGAGGGACCATCGCCACGACTGGAAATCTTGTCTATTTCGTCAATGTAAATAATGCCCTTACTGGCGGCTTCCAGATCATAGTTGGCATTCTGGAGCAATTGCACCAGAATGTTCTCTACATCTTCGCCCACATAACCTGCTTCTGTCAGGGTTGTGGCATCCGCGATGGCAAAAGGAACACGCAAAATTTTTGCCAGAGTTTTCGCCAGCAATGTCTTACCACTGCCAGATGGCCCCACCAGCAAAATATTGCTTTTTTCCAGTTCTACATCATTAGAAAAGGCTTCTGCATAAAAAACACGTTTATAGTGATTGTGCACAGCAACAGCCAGAATCTTTTTAGCCTGATCCTGACCAATCACATATTCATCAAGACGATCCTTGATTTCCTGAGGAGAGAGCAAACGCCCATCTTCCTCACCGGCCATGCTCATTTGTTGCTGCGCAAGAATCTCATTACAGATTTTGACGCAGGACTCACAAATGGAGGCACCATCTTTAACAATCAGATTGGAAACTTCCAGATCGTTTTTGCCACAAAACGAACAGCGCAAGGGCTGATCAGCATCCTTTGACATGGGCTCCTCGCGATTATTTGTCATTCTCTTCCATTTCACGACGGGAAACCAGTATCTTATCGATAATACCGAATTTCAAACCTTCCTCAGGCGTCATGAAGTTATCACGCTCTGTTGCAGCCACTACTTTTTTCAGAGTCTGCTTGCAATTGGTTGCTAAAATAGTGTTGAGCTTCTCTTTGATACGCAACATTTCACGGGTATGGATTTCAATATCGGAAGCCTGTCCACTAAACCCACCTAAAGGCTGATGGATCATAATCTGGCTATTGGGCAAAGCAAAACGGCGTCCAGGCTCACCAGCAGACAGCAATACCGCTCCCATACTTGCAGCGCGCCCAATGCACACAGTAGACACAGGCGCACTGATATAACGCATAGTATCATAAATAGCCAAACCCGCTGAAACAGAGCCACCAGGAGAATTGATATAAAAATTGAGTTCTTTTTCAGGGTCCTGGGATTCCAAAAACAGGAATTGTGCACAACTCCGGCCGGCACCAGTGTCGTTCCCACACGTTCCCAACAGCACACTCCTGTCTTTTAAACGGCGGGCAGAAATATCATATGACCCCTCCACCCCCC
>CAMTOM010000174.1 GCA_947074125.1 uncultured Desulfovibrionaceae bacterium | reverse complement strand
GTGGGCGGTCAAGACACAACGGCGTGGGCAGGAGTGTGGGAAGGGTGTGGTGCCAGTAGGGATAGCAGGGAGGGTGTGGGGGAATAACACGGTGGGGGGGGAACGGGTTTAGAATCGCCGCCGTTTTAGAGTTACATGACGGATTTTCGGCAGGGGGGAGACGGTCGCCAATATGAATGGCCACAGTAAAGGTATCCTGCATGGCATCGAAAAGGGGAAGAAGGCGGGTATCATCCAGCCTGAAGTGCTGAAATTCCGGATGCAGTTTGATACCTTGAATGCCAGCCTTTTTCAGGCGGTCAAGCTGTGTTTCCCAATCCGTAAAATCTGGATGTACAGAGCCAAAAGCAAGTATTTCCTGATGTTCTCTTTGCAGGGTTATGGCATAGTTGTTTGCGGGAATGACTTGTGCGGCTTCTGTAGCCGCGCACAGTACAAGAAAGGCATCCAGGCTGGCCTTGCGTCCCCGTCTGAGCATGTCGTCTATGGTTCCCTCGCCCTCGCAGCGAAGCTGATACGCCTGGTTGAGGTGGGCGACAGCTTTCGCGGCGATTTTAGGATGAAAGGCATGCGTATGAATATCAATAAACATAAATAATGATAGCGCGTCACATGCGAGTTGGTAAAAAACAGTTGATGCGAGAGGGCATGGAACAGGTATTCTTATGCCATCAGAGCAGCATTGACGACATTGCGCGGTGCGCCATCCATCCAGCAGCGAATATTTTCGGCAGCGAGTCGGGTGATATTGCGACGGGCCTTTGTGGTTGCCCAGGCAATATGTGGCGTAATAAGGGTATTGGGGGTGCTCAGAAGAGGATTGTCTGTCTGTGGTGGTTCTGTGGAAAGAACATCTACTCCCAAACCTCCAAGATGCCCTGCGTGCAAAGAGCGCGCGACAGCGTTTTCGTCCAGTAAGGGGCCTCGTGCGGTGTTGATGAGGAATGCACCGGAGCGCATTTGCGCGAGTGTGGCGTCATTGATAAGATGATGGCTCTTTTCGGTGAGAGGGCAGTGGAGAGAAATGACATGAGAGGAAGAGAGGAGCGTATCAAGGTCTGTATAGGCAAAGGGGGCATAATTGGGTGCCGGACGTGGTGAGCGGACATGCGCCAGCACTGACATACCAAATGCATGTGCCAGCTCTCCCACTTTTTGACCGATATTGCCAAAGCCAATAATGCCCATTGTCAGACCAGACAGGCACAGTGGTGTGTATTTCCAATAGCACCAGTCTTCGGCTCCTGCCCATTCGCCATCGCGTACGCTTTGTGTGTGATCAGAGCAGCGGCGGCACAGCTCCAGTGTGAGCGCAAAAACGTGTTGGGCGACATCTTCAACACCATAAGCAACGACATTGCAGACAGGGATAGTATGGGAAGCCGCTGCCTGAAGGTCGACAACATCATATCCTGTAGCAAGAACACCAATATAGCGTAACGCTGGCAGGGCATCGATAATGTCTTTGTCAAGGCGCGCCTTGTTGGTGAGAACAACCGTTGCATCTGCTGCGCGCGTTGTGATAAGTTCTTGCGGCGTGCGGTCATAAACGATAACCTCCCCCAAGGATTCCAGAGGTGTCCAGGGGTTGTCTCCAGGATTCAGGACATGTCCATCCAGTACAACAATGCGCATAGTGGCTCCTTTGCATTCATATCATTCCAGCGTTTTGAGCTGGGGGAGAATGGTGTTATCTTTCCAGCGTGCGGAGGATAACGTTCCTTCAGGATGTTTGTCCAGAAAGCGGCGCAGAAAAAACTTGAAAAAATACCAGTCTCGTTGCATCCTCATTGGCGTTCCGTTACACTATCGTAATCTAAATGCGACTTTGCGGGGATTTTGTTGTACCGGAAGGGCATTTTGCTTTTTCTGTGCCGCGAGGTTCATTGTGAGATATGGTTGTTTTTCTGGTGGGCGAAAAAGCTTTCTGGAAATTTTTTGAGATTTCAGTGAGGAAGACTACATGGAATTTAATCTGTTGGGGATGGTTTCCCAAGCCACGGTTCTGGCGCAGTGCGTGCTGCTTCTGCTTATTGTGATGTCTGTTGCCAGTTGGACATTGATGATCAGCAAGTATTTTTCCCTCTCTGCGGCAACACGCAAAGCCCTGAAAGGTATAGACAGCTTTGATCAGGCAGGCGATTTGCGGGCGGCTGTACAGGTTTTGGGGGGGGATGAGTCTTCTCCCCTGTACTATGTGGCACATCAGGGCGTTCAGGAGTACAATCGCTCCAGAGATGCGGGCAATGATGCGGATGTTGTTGTCGATAATGTTCGCCGTGCCTTGCGTCAGGGGGTTGCCTCTGAGCTTTCCCGCTTGCAGCGCTCTCTCTCATTTCTGGCCACCACGGCAAATACAGCTCCCTTTATTGGGCTTTTCGGAACCGTTTGGGGTATTTTGCACTCCTTCCATGCTATTGGCATGATGAAGTCTGCCAGTATTGCTACTGTGGCTCCTGGTATTTCTGAAGCGCTGGTTGCAACAGCAGTAGGTCTTGCTGTGGCGATTCCTGCCACGGTGGGTTATAATATGTTCTTGGGACATCTGGCTGTTATTGATACGCATCTTGTCAATTTTGCAGGGATCTTTTTGAATCGTGTACAGCGTGAGCTGAATGCGCAGCGCCCCTTGCAGCGTCTGGGTGCGTCGGAGTAGTACGATGGGTGCGCAAATAAAAAACGGCTCCTTTGTCTCAGAAATCAACGTGACCCCCTTTGTGGACGTCATGCTGGTGTTGCTGATTATTTTTATGGTCACAACGCCCATGATGAGTGAAGGCCTGGATGTGGACTTGCCCCAGACAAAGACAGTAGAATCTCTCCCCACAGAGGCTGATCATATTGTTTTGACAGTACGCCGTGATGGCGAAATTTATCTGGACGAATATAAGGCTGAACTGGAAGGCTTGGAAGAGCTGTTGATAACGAATGTGAAGAGTCTGAATAAAGGCTTGTTTCTTCAGGCTGACAAAGAAGTTCCATATGGCATTGTTGTGGATGTGATGGGACGTATCAAGGCTGCTGGTATTGAGAAGCTTGGCGTGATTGCCAAGCGCCAGGAACCGACTCCAGAGAGCCGGAAAAAATAGGGACATACATGCGTTTGCCTTCCTTTCTGCTGTCTCTTTTTTTGCATGTAGGCATTTTTTTGCTTCTTTTTCTGTGGCCAGCTCCCCGGATGATCAATCTGGATGCGCCTCCGGTAATGATTAGTCTGGTTGATGGTGATATGGGGGGCAATGCCCTGCCAAGCCCTGTGACCGGACAGCTCAATCCAGGCAAGGCAGAAGAACCTGCTGATGCCGCCCCACCGCCGCCTCCTCCGGCGCCTGAAGAAAATCTTCCTGAAACGCCAGCGGCTGTTCCTGATGAACAGCCAGCGGAACCAGAGCCTGTGAAGCCAGAGCCAAAGGAAGAAGCGGTACCAGAGCCAAAGCCGGAGCCTAAAGAAGAGCCCAAACCAGAACCCAAAGAAGATCCTGCTGAGGCAGCAAAGCTCATTGCCGAGAAAAAGCGGGAAGAAGAGAAGAAGAAAAAATCAGAAGAAGAAAAGAAAAAGAAACTGGAAGAAGAGAAAAAACTCGAAGCAGAGAAAAAGAAGAAACTCGAGGAAGAAAAGAAGAAAAAAGCTGAAGAGGAAAAGAAAAAACTAGAGGAAGAGAAGAAAAAGAAGGCTGAGGAAGAGAAAAAGAAGAAAGCCGAAGAAGAGAAGAAAAAGAAATTAGAAGAAGAAAAGAAGAAAAAGGCTGAAGAAGAGAAGAAGAAAAAAGCCGAGGAAGATAAAAAGCGTAAAGCCGCTGAAGAAGCAAAGAAAAAAGCTGACGCAGAGAAAAAATCTGTTGCTGATGCTTTGAAAAAAGCTCGTGCAGCAAAAGCCGCAGAAGAGAAGAGCGCGAAAAACGCAACGGGCAAAGCTTTGGCAGAAGCCCGCAAGCGTGCCACAGGTTCTCTTGGAGGTGGTGGCGGTACAGGCAAAGGGCAGGGCGGTGGCCTTGTTGAGGTGTACATTGCCAGAGTGCATGCTGCGGTGAAACCATATTGGAGTTATGCTTCTGCCAGTCGGTCTATGCGTTGTGTTGTCTTTGTTAAGGTGGATTCCTCTGGCAGAGTCTTGAGTGCGTCTGTTCGGGAGTCTTCAGGCAATCCTCAGTTTGATGCCTCTACGGTAAATGCGATTATGCGAACCAGTGCTGTGGGTGAGTTCCCGCCGCCGCCAAGTCCTGAATACCAAGAGCTTGATATTGGTTTCCACAGCACAGATTAAAATATGCCTTGCCCACCTCTTGGAAATTCTGAGAGGTGGGCAGTTTCTTTGGTACATATATAATGCGTGGGGTTGATATTGTTTCCTTTCGAGATATTTTCTATTTTGGATAAATCTTTTTCCTTTCTTTCATTAAAGGTTGTTTTTGAAGGAAATTGATGCGCTCTTTGATAGCGAACGGCTATTGCTATTTTCCTTAAATATCCATATGAGTGCTTTTTTGTCGGAAGTCTATTCACAGGGGTTTTGGTTTCACT
>CAMTOM010000173.1 GCA_947074125.1 uncultured Desulfovibrionaceae bacterium | reverse complement strand
TGACTGGATGGGTATTCTTCTCATTGGCCTGCTGTACTATATCATCTTCGCCTATCTCACTGGCGAGCGCTCCTTGGTACGAGTGCTGACAGGAGCCATTATCACTGTAGATGTTCTCTACTATTTCTTTGTAAAAATTGCCAATGTTCCCCTGCCTATGGGAATATTCCACGACTTTTTTTATTGAGGTGTCACCATGTTGGAAAACTTGAGTCAAGCTCTCATCCTCGCCGCCACGTGGTGGAACTTCTTGCTTATGTTTTTGGGAATGCTGGCGGGTATTATTATTGGTGCCATGCCAGGACTGACAGGCACCATGGCAGTCACATTGATTCTGCCCTTCACCTTTCACATGGAACCTGTTTCTGCCTTGTTGCTCCTTGTCGCGATTTACAAGGGAGCCATGTATGGTGGTTCCATTTCTGCCATTCTTATCAAAACCCCAGGCACTGGCGCTGCGGCATGTACTGTTCTTGATGGCTTCCCTCTTGCCCAGCAGGGCAAAGCAGGCAAGGCCTTGTATATAGCACTGTATGCCTCGTGCATTGCCGACTTTATTTCCAACCTTGCCCTGCTGTTCTGTGCAGGATTCATCGCCAGTTTTGCACTCAGCTTTGGCCCACCTGAATTTTTCATGCTCGTCTGCTTCTCGTTGACTATTGTGGCGAGCCTGTCTGGCGAAAATATCTATAAAGGACTTATCTCAGCAAGCATTGGACTGTTTCTGTCTGTTATCGGTCTTGATCTCGTCTATGGGACGACACGCTTTACCTATGGAAATGTTGACCTTATGGCGGGAATCAGCTTTATCCCCCTTATCATAGGTCTTTTTGCCATTCCGGAAATACTTAAAGGCTGTACAGGCACCCCTCCCAAAACAGAACAGGTCATCGCTGTCGGTGGTGACAGGGTGACCTGGGCAGAGTTTAAGCGATGCTTCAAGAGTATTATTCGAGGAAGTTTTATTGGAGTTATTTTGGGTGCTATCCCTGGGATTGGCGGAGCACCTGCGGCCTTTATGGCATATAATGAAGCACGCAGAGGTTCCAAGCATCAGGATAATTTTGGCAAAGGAGAAATTGAGGGTGTTGCGGCATCAGAAGCAGGGAATAATGGTTGCGCGGGCGCCACACTTATTCCATTGCTTTCCCTTGGCGTTCCTGGTGACGTCGTGACTGCTGTTATTCTTGGTGCTTTCATGATGCACAATCTGACACCAGGCCCTCTGTTATTTCAGGAAAATATTGTTCTTGTATACGCGGTATACATTGGCATCATGATCAGTTCAGCCCTTATGTATTTCACAGGTCTGGCCTGCATTAAATCATTCGCCAAAATAGCAAATATCCCCAAGCCCATTTTATACCCTATAATACTTCTGGTCTGTTCATACGGTGCTTTTTCCATCAATAACAGCATGTTTGACGTCCTTATTATGGGTTTGCTTGGCATCCTGGGCTATATACTTGTTCTATTCCGCTTTCCTGAAGCCCCCTTACTGGTTGCCTTTGTACTGGGGCCACTTTTTGAAGACAATCTGCGCCGATCGCTACTGATTTCGCATGGCTCATGGAATATCTTTCTCTCTTCACCCATATGCTGGGTGTTCGGCATACTGACCATACTTTCACTAGGCTACACTCTCTATAAGAACTTCAAGCACAAGCCCATACCGATGGATGTATAGGTATCAAAGCAAGGGCGTAGCGTGATGTTACGTCCTTGCTCTTTATATGGTATTTATTTAGCGTATCCTGAGCATAAAGGCATCCAGACATTATGCTAAACCCAAACGATGTTGAGCCACTCATGGATGGACTCCCAGACAAGTTCTACCAGACACTCCTTCTTATTAACAATGTCCTTGTACGTGAAACCACACCCAATGGACTCTTCAGAAGTCTGGCGACCACGCTCCAGCCACTGGCGGGGAGTGATCGCTGTTCCCTTACTATCTACGACCATTCCAATGATTCGCTGGCATGGTTTGCACAGGCTGAAGGACTCACCATTCTTTCCATGGATGATGCGCACAATCCACTGCGTGGCCCTCTGGCGCGCACAGCCATAGAAACCCGCCAGCCATACATCGTAAAAGACCTGAGAAAGCTGCAAACAATCAAGGCCATACAGCATATGCTTGATGTAGGACTCCGTTCCGCCATGGCCTTTCCCCTACTCAGCAGATCGGAAGTCATCGGAGCGCTTGTTCTTTCCTATATACGTCCCCTCAACGATGGGGACAATGAGCTTATACTTTTGCTGCAAAAAATGGCGATTCAAGTGGCTCTGGCTGTTGACAACATGCTCGCACACACCAAGCTCAAGCAGATAAATGCAGAACTCAAAAAACACGTAGGCGCTTTGCTCTATCCAGAAAAATCAAACTATGCCGAGGAGCGCTTCTTTTTCCAGTGCGATGTGATGCGTCAGGTCATGGATCAGGCGACACGCCTTGCCCATGGCGATGTTCCTGTTTTGATTCAGGGAGAAACAGGCACGGGAAAAGAATTCATTGCCCACTACATTCATAAAAAAAGCGCCAGAAGAAACAATAACTTTGTGAAAGTGAACTGTCCGGCACTTTCCAGCTCTCTTTTTGAAAGTGAACTTTTCGGGCATGTGAGAGGGGCATTTACAGGCGCAAACAGCTTGCGCATCGGTCGCTTTGAAATGGCAAACAAGGGAAGCATTTTTCTCGATGAAATAGGAGATCTGGATAAAATCCTACAAGCCAAACTGCTCCATGTTTTGCAGGATGCCTGCTTTGAGCGTGTGGGAGAAAGCCGCTCAATACATGTGGATGTGCGCTTTATTGCGGCGACAAATGCTGACCTGCATGCTCTTATGGAGCAAGGCTCTTTCCGCCCCGATCTTTTTTATCGCCTGGGAACAGGCATCATACAGGTTCCCCCGCTGCGTCAGCGACGAGGAGAACTTCGCCCACTGTTACAGCATTTTATCCGCATGTTAAGCGCCGACATGCAATGCCAGCCTGTCAGCATCACTGAGGAGGGTTTACAGTTTCTTGAGGCGTATCACTGGCCAGGAAATGTTCGAGAGCTCTCCAATGTGGCAAAAAGCCTCCTTCTTATGAAACCAGGGGCAACTATTCACCCCGAAGATTTACTGCCACTCTTTCAAACACGGAAGAAGCACAAAGCATATAATCTGATGCCCTCACAACATTCACAACCTCCCCCCACGAACACTGGCAAAGCCTTGCTCTCCCCTCCTCCACCTCCTCGTTCTATAGGGGACGGCATCCTTCTGGAAACCGAACGTGCGCTTATCGAACAGGCACTTATCGCCACCAATGGCGTTGTTGCTGGCAGGAAGGGAGCAGCAGCGCTGTTGGGACTGCCTCGCTCGACCCTGCTCTACAAGCTGCAAAAACATGGTTTGCAACCCAGTGCCTTTGCCTATGGTCAGGAAAGAACATAATGCCCACACAGTACCGCATCACCCCCTCCCTCATATGGCTCTCTCATACAATCTGCCGATATACCGTCACATTGTAATCTTTTTAAAAATAGAGAAGCCCTTCTGGTGCGAAGTTCTGCTTCGCTTCCAAAAATGTTGGGACTCCCGTTATCCAGGAGCCCCAACAGTACAGATGCCAGACAAAACACATTTAGTTTATATGATGTTCTTTAAGCGCATCAAGGCGTGTGTACAGTTCACAGCCAAGATCCCATGACCTGTTTTCAAGCACATTTCCCTTCTTCTTTGCTTCCAGAGCGCTTTTTACCTTCTCTGGTGTTGCCGGCAGTGTGTATATTCGCACACCCGTGGCATTGGCTATGGCATTCAGCACAGCGGCATGCGCACAACTCTGGAATCCTTCCGCGCAGCCTGTTGACCCGTATGGACCATTATCTCTGGGAGTAACGTGGAATAATACCTCAATATTGTCAGGTATATCCTTGCAACGAGGGATTCCGGCTCCGCGAATCGTCGCATGCTTTACCATATCATCATATTGCTCACTCAGGGCAAAGCCAATGCAATGAGCCAAACCGCCCCATGCCTGCCCAAGGACTCCGTGGTAACTGCCAATTTTTCCAACATCGGCAACCATGGTCGTATGATGTATGCTCGTCTTTCCTGTATTCAGTTCTACAGAAGCCTCCACCATGACGAGTACATAATTTTGCGCAACGGCTCCGTAACCCTGACCGGTATCCGGATTGATATCTGGCCACGCGGATTCATACACGCCACGATAACGGGTAGCTATGCCTTCATCACGCATTTCCTGCCATGTACGATAGCTGCCATCAGCTTTCTTCATGGCTTGCATGAGCTTGTTTGCACCATCAATGCTCGCCAAACCGACAACATGGTGTGAACGGCTGCCAGAAGCAGGGCCCGCATCGGGGCATTTCTGCGTATCACCGTAGACTACTTTGATATGCTCCGGTCGGATGTTCAAGGGGCGCCAAGCCTCATGAGCATGCACAATCCTCCCCAGATCTGCGCCCTCCCCCATATCCCCCCACCATCTATACAGCGCCATCGTCC
>CAMTOM010000172.1 GCA_947074125.1 uncultured Desulfovibrionaceae bacterium | reverse complement strand
AGAGAAAAGAGAAAGGTACCTCAAAGGCTTGGATAAAAAAAAGCCAAAAAGGCTGACCGAAAAAACTTGTCACGACGTACACCACCCGCATCATTCAAGCAAAAGGATCGTGCAGCAGGGCTATTACTTCTTCGCCGCGAGACACAGGGAATGGCAAGTCCTCATAGTCCAGCACGCTGTCATCACGGATAAACCCTAAATCAAGGCTGTTGCCCTTGGCGGCAATCTCCTCACGGGTAAAGACGGAGAAGCGCTCGTCATTCACTGTGGTTCTATCGTCTGCCTCATACGCTTTGATAAAATCCACAAAATGCTCCTCTTTCAGCGGCGTTGTCTTGCCAAAGGAGGGCATATTGGTGCGCATATCATAGAACCAAACTTCGTCCGTGTTGTTCTCGTCACTTGTGCCACGGGTGAAAAAGAGCACATTGGTTTTTACTCCTTGGGCATAGAAAATGCCTGTGGGCAAACGCAAAACCGTATGCAGGTTACACTTGTTCATCAAGTCCTCACGGATTTTTGCACCGTCCCCATCGGCAAACAGCACATTGTCGGGCAACACAACAGCAGCACGAGCCTTACCGTCTTTCTTTAAGCTACGGTAGATGTGCTGTAAAAAGTTCAACTGCTTATTGGAGGAAGGATAGGTCAAATCGTCACGGGTGGCACGCTCGCCCCCTTGCTTTGTGCCAAAGGGGGGATTTGTCAGCACCAAATCAAAGCCGCTCATACTCTTGCCCTGATTGGACAGGGTATCGGCAAGCATGATGTCACTTTCTATGCCGTGAATCATGGCGTTCATCATGGACAGGCGGTGGGTCTCCGCAACCAATTCACAGCCGGTAAACGCCTTGTGCTTTTGAAAGCTATATTGGGCATCGGACAGGGCAAACATATCGTTATGCTCTTTCACATAGCGGTCAGCGGCAATCATAAAACCAAAGGTGCCACAGGCAGGGTCGTTGCACAGCTCTCCCACCTGTGGTTTTGTCAGCTGTACCATAACATCAATAAGCACACGAGGGGTAAAATACTGCCCTGCGCCTGATTTCTTCTCGTTTGCATTTTTCTCCAACAAGCCCTCATACAGGTCACCAAAGCCGTCTTTGTCCACGCTGTACCAGTCTAGATTATTGATGTTAGTAATAATTTTTTCCAGATTTTTAGGCTCGTCAATATTACTACGTGCATCACGGTAAATATCACGCACATGGCCCTTGCAGTGCGCTCCTAGCAGACGCAGTAAATCTCTGTAATAGCTTCTAAGTTCTACGCCGTCCATTGAGGCAAGAACTTCCCAAGAGTAATCTGCAATAATTTCTTTTTCAGCCAGCTCTCCCTTTTCTTTGTTGGATAGCTTGTCGCCCTTTGCTCGAAGCTCGTCTATGCCCACAATGTTTTTTGCGATGTCTTCTTCCTGCGCGGTTTCCTGCATCATTTTTAGAAACAGGATATAGGTGAGCTCTGTTACATACTGGTGGTAGGTAATACCGTCATCACGCAGTACATTACAAAGGTTCCACAGCTTTTGTACAATTTCTTGATTGCTCATTATGCCACTCTGCCTCCATCATCATAGAGGTAAGTGTTTAGCTCTATAATGTAATCTTTTAATTTGTTTTTGAATAGCTTGTCGATGCGAGTAAATCCGCCAAAATCACGGAATGCACCGAGGTTAAAGGTTTCTTCGCTGAGCACCGTTTCAGTCAGCAGAAATTTTTCAATGCGGTCAAGCCAGTCAAGCTCCATCTTAGAAAAATCGTGTGCCGCCTTTAGCTTTGCAACTGCTTTTTGTATTCGCTCATCATGGCTCAGTAGCTGCGAGCCAATGGCTTGGGAGCGAATAAAGCTGATGATATCTGCGGCAATTTCCTCATTAGTTGTTTCTTTCCATGCGCTGTTTAGCTGGGTTTCGGTAAAGCCTTTGCTATCCAGCTCTAGGCGCAGGGATTTCAAGGCGGAGCGGGTAAGCTCTGCCGGACGGGTGCAAACCAATTTGAGCGCTTCTATTTTTTCTGCATTTTCCGTAATATAGGCGTTGAATTCCTCTAGATAATCTTGGGGCTTTTGTCCCTTGCCATAGCCCCGTGTATGGGTGGAAATTTCATCTTCCCTATCGGAAAGCACCACAGCACGGCGGGCATCAATACCACCTTCGTTGAGGAGATAGAATAAATCTTGTTTGCTGAGTAGAGCCTGTTTGCCTTCGCTGGGTGGCAGGCTTTTGATATGGGTGATAAAGTCCCCGGGGGTTTTGCCCTCGGTCAGATGCTCAAACTGCTCTTTTTGCCGCGAGGTCATCCGCTTTTGCTTTCTGCGGATTTTGGCAACAATCATATCAATTTGATTTTGTATATGGGCATCGCCTTCCAATGTTTCCAGAGCATTTAACAGGTCAACAAAATCGGCGTTGGAGTTGGCAACCACAGGTTTCATGGTGCTGACATCCTGCAAGGATTCATACACGCCCACAGGGTCGTAAACTTCAAAATGGGTTTTGCCTATTTTGTCACAGAGGCGGGTGGCACGCCCCAACATCTGCTCATATAAAATACGAGATTTAACACGGCGCATAAATACCAGCGTTGTAATTTCTGGCACATCAATGCCTGTTGTGAGCAGGTCAACAGTAACGGCAATATTTGGATACTGCTCGTTTTTATAGGCACGGATGAGCTCCAACACACGCTTTTTGTCCCCGGATTTGCCTGTGATTTTCATAATGGCGTTGTTGCTGATGCCATAGGGCTCGTAGATTTCACGCAGGGTATTTACTATCATATCTGCGTGATTGTCATCCACAGCGTAAATCAGGGTTTTGCCTGTGCCTGTGGGGTTGATGTCGTTTGCAATTTCCTCTAGAACAGCTCTGTTAAAGTTTGGCGCAATGACACGCCTGTTAAACTGCTCCACATTGAATTTCAGCTCATCTTCCAGCTCGGCACTATTGGTGATTTCACCTGTAACAGGGTCATAGACAGGTACAATCTCGCCTTTTTCGTAGGAGATCCCTTCTTCACTGAGCTTGGTGGTCAGGTTGTGTGGTGCATCGTGGTCTATGAGATAGCCTTCCACAACGGCTCTACGATAGCTATATTCAAAAACGGGTTTGCCGAAAATTTCACTGGTATGTAGTGCAGGGGTGGCGGTTAGGCCCACTTTCACAGCGTCAAAGTATTCAATGACTGTTCTGTATTTGCTGACAAAATCATCTTGGTTGCGGTAGAGTAGCTCATCTTCGCCTGCTTCTTTGTCCAAAATGTAGCCTCTATGCGCTTCGTCCACAATGATTAAATCAAAATCGGAAACAGAGGGCATTGTTTCACCTGTGTTGTACATGATGCGTTTGACAAGGCTTTGCACCGTTGCAACCTGAATTTTAGTTTCGGGGTCAATGTCTTTGTCTTCAAGATTCTTGATGTTATAAATCTCGTCTAGGGTCATCAGGTCTTCTAGCTTCACTTCTTTGAAAACATCCTGCGCCTGCTCACCTAAAGCAGTGCGGTCAACCAAGAAGAGGATTCTTCTAAAACGCCCCGACTTCAAGAAGCGGTAAATCATGCCCAAAATCGTTCGTGTTTTACCCGTTCCCGTTGCCATAGACAGCAGGGCTCTGTTTGCACCATCCACAACAGCAGTTTCCACAGCGGTAATTGCCTCAATTTGATATTCTCTCAAATTGAGCCCATCTTTGTCTGTCAGTAGGTCTTTTGATGTGTCTTGCAAGGCTGTGTTTGCAGATGCAATATCTTTTTCAAGCCATTCCATGATTCCTTGTGGGCTTATCCAGCCACGCAGTGCCTTTGGAATGTTGCTGTCACTACGCAGGTCAAGGAACCATATACCCGACTTCTCTTTATATTGTTCCAGATACTTTCTGCCATTGGTAGCGAAAGCAAATGGTACTTTATATTCCTGCCATTGCCCAATAACGAACTGACTGTCGTCCTCTTTGATATTTCTAGCATAGTCTTTTCCTTGAACATCTACCACGGTAGAAATATCAAGCAATGCTTTTTTCGCTTCCACAACGGCCACAAGTTTTGTGCCAACAAACAATACATAGTCGGCATATCCTCGGCTACTTATCTGCGAGTTTGTAGGCCACTCAGCAATGGCAAGGTTTTTGCCTTTCTGTGGGCGTGTGCCTTTGGCATATCTCAAATTGTCAGTGTCAGCTTCCCAACCAACCAAACGCAGCTGCTCATCAATGAGGTAACGAGTTTGCTTTTCAGATAGGTCAATGAAAGATGCCGCTTTACTAGCCTGCTTTTGGCGCTCAGTGTTGCTAACCCTTTGAGAAGAAAGGCCTTCTATTTTTGCATTGAGTTTTTGAAGCTCTCTTTCTTTCTCTAGTGCGATTGCCTTATAGTCCGTGGTATCCTCGGTTGGAAGAAGAAAATTGGTTGCTTGAAAATTCCAATCGCCATAAGTCTGCATAAACCATAGGGATAAGGTTTGCGCCATCTGCAACAATGTTTTACACTTTTCCAAATCTTCAAAGTTTTTGTGGATTGCATCATATCTCTTCATGCGCAGCGAATAT
>CAMTOM010000171.1 GCA_947074125.1 uncultured Desulfovibrionaceae bacterium | reverse complement strand
GAAGTCGGATTGCTGCTGCAGAAATGATGGGGTGATGAGTGAGGAGAGCGTTGGCCAGCAAGGGTGTAAAATGTGCCGCATCATGTTGTGCCAAATACCAGAGCCTGAGGATACTGCTGTCAAATGAAGGATTTTCATGCCGCACAATGGGCAGGAGAGAATGACGGATGCGATTTCGGCGAAAGGCATTTGAATGATTGCTCGCATCTTCTATCCATGAAATGCCACAACTGCGAAGCAATTGTTTGAGTGTCTCTGGTGAATGGGTAAGAAAAGGGCGCACAATACGCCTTTGTGCATCGTATTGGGGCATGCCGCCAAGAGATGGCCAGCCAGTACCTCTGATAAGGCGTAGCAGGACATCTTCTTCAAGATCACTGCTATGGTGTGCTGTGCAGATCCAGTGGGCATTGCAACGCTGTCGCTCTTCTTCAAGAATTGTGTAGCGGAGGCGGCGCCCTGCGTCTTCAATACCCGTTTTCCAGAGACGGGCATTCTCTGTTACGCTAGCGTGATGCAGCGTACAGGGAACAGCAAAACGATGGCATTGCTCCAGAGCAAGCTTGGCTTCTTGTGCACTTTCGGGACGCAGTTGGTGGTCAATATGACAAGCTATGAGTGTAAAGCCCAGACGTGCGCTTAATATCTGCAAAACACAGAGTAAGGCGGTTGAATCCGCACCACCAGAAAAAGCAAGCAGAAGTGTTTGCCCCTGTAAAGCAGAAGTGGTGTGGATGGGCTGTGTATTAGAAGAAAATTGTGCTGGATGCTGTATACTGTCTGAAAGGGGAAGTGCAGAAAGTTCTTTAGCGATACGCAGGCAAAAAAGGGCGCTCTGATGTGGGAGATCGGCCAGCCTGAGAGGGGGAGAGGGAAAAGGGGATTGGTATGGCATGTGAATATTATGTGATGCGGCAAAAGGGGAAAGAATCAGACATGGATATCCAGCTCCTCAAGCAATTCATGCAGATAGGTGATCATATGTATCTGCAATTCCGGTGAGGCATAGTGTACACAGTCACAACGGAGTTTGGTGCGTGAGCGGACAAGCATTTCCAGAGAGAGGGCACCAGGGATAATTTCAAGAGCCATAACATAAGGAGCGCAGGTTTCCTGATGTTCTTTTTGTATATCAGAGAGCATTGATTGAGGAACAGGTAGCCAGTACAGATCTTCTATATCTGCGTTGCATTCCAGTTCGTGAAAACGCTCGACAAGACGCTGACACTCATCATTCTGTAGATCATCTATTCTATAGGTTCGCATTTATGTGCTCTCTTTGGGATAGGATGTAAAAACACATCCTGCGGGAGGCGTTTCATGGATGCTGTTTTGCGGGTGAGCGGCGTGGTTGCGGGCGAGTTGTCTGGAGGGATGTCGACCATCCAGATTGAACATGCGTCTGGCGATACTGATGCGGGAGGCACTGCCTTCCTGTGCCATGGTGCCACGCTTCAGAAACATGATCGGATCATGATTGAGCTTTCGTGTCAGTGATCGGGTGAGATTTTCCAGCGCTTCCCGTGTTTCTTCGTCAACATCTCCCAGCTTTTTGAGTGTGCGCCGCAACTCTTCTTCGGCGATAAGTTCACTTCGGCGTGTGATGTCTATAATTGTGGGCTGTATATCAAGACTTTTGAGCCAGTGAGAAAAGACTTCCACCTCCTCAGAAACAATACGTGTTGCTCTGGAGGCTTCATCTCGGCGGCTTGCCAGATTTTCTTCCACGACTTCCTTGAGGTCATCAATATCATAAAGATACACATTATCCAGAGCATTGACGTCTGGATCAATGTCACGAGGAACAGCAATATCTATGAAAAACATGGGGCGCTGTTTGCGCTGGCGAAGTGTTTTCTGGATATCGCGGGAGCGGATAATAGGATCAATGGAGCCTGTGGATGATATAATAATATCGGTCGTCACCAGTGCTTCAGAAATATCCTCAAAAGGAATGGCACGTCCCTGAAACTGGTTTGCGAGGTTTTGAGCTTTTTCAAGGGTTCTGTTGGCAACGGTCAGTTGTTTGATACCCGCCTGAAGCAGATGTGTTGCGGCAAGCTCTGCCATCTCTCCTGCGCCAATGAGCATGGCATTTTGTTCGCGCATATCGCCAAAGATGCGCTTGGCAAGCTCAACAGCAGCATAGCTGATAGACACAGCACTTGAGGCAACAGCGGTTTCTGTACGTACGCGCTTGGCTACAGAAAAGGCTTTGTGCAGCATTCGATTAAGTACAGCTCCGGCAGCATTGCTTTGTACGGCATTGCGATAAGCCGTTTTGAGCTGCCCCAGAATTTGAGGTTCACCCAGCACCATGGAGTCGAGACTGGAGGCCACTGTAAAAAGATGTTTTACGGCATCAAGACCTTTATGCACATAGACATAAGGTAAAAGGTCATTGAGACCACGTCCGCGCGTTTGTGCCCATCGTGTTAAAAGAGCATTGGTAATGTCTTCTTTCGCTGTAGCGAGTATTTCTACCCGATTACAGGTAGACAATATGACAGACTCCCGAATATCAGGTTCTGCGTGGAGCATCCATGAGTCACGGGTACAATGTTCTGTGAGGGCAAAACGCTCGCGTATATCAACGCTGGCGGTACGGTAGTTGAGCCCGACGAGATAGATTTCAAAGTCCATGCTATATTACCGAACAAAAGCGTGATGTGTGACAAAAAGGGCGTTAACAAAAATAATGGAAAAAACCGACAGCAAAAAGATTCCTGTGAGAAGAAGAGCTGGTTTTCGTCCTCTCCAGCCTTTTACCAGTCTGACATAAAATAAAAAAGCAAAAAGACCCCAGACAAAAAGAGAAATGACTTCTTTAGGGTCACCACTCACAGCAGTGCCAAAAACTGGTCTTGCCCAAAGCAAACCCGTAACAATGCCGAGCGTATATAGTGGAAAGCCCACGATAACGGCAATACTGTTTGTCTTGTCCAGAATGGACAGAGCTGGCATATCATTCAGAAAACCTTCCATACGGGTTTTGCTTTTAATTCTTTTTTCCAGAATAAGGAAGAGCAGAGCAGTACAAAATGCCACGGCTAAAATTGCCAGACTGAGGAAAAGTGCCCCCATATGCAGTACATAAAACGAAGGGGTGAGTTTTTCTGAAAGTATAATAGGGCTATGAAGATAGGGCAGTGACATACAGAAGAGAATCAATGCCAGAGGGCTTGCAAAGAGTATGGGTGTAGATTCCCGAAATTTATACCAGCTCCCTAAAGAACACAGTACGAGAAACCAGGCAATAAGCTGGAGATAGGCACCCGCACTCAGTCCCTGTGTGAGTGTGCCATGTATACCCATGATGAGAGAGACTGTCTGTGCAAGAAAGCCCAGTGCTGTCAGGATGCAGGAAATTGTTTTTATCTGATGGGCGCGCAGGATAAGACCTGCTATTCCTAAAAGAGCAGCAAGACTGTAACAGAACAGAATAAGGAAACTGATACTTTTAAACGAGATCATGGAGCAGTTCCTCTATAGATGCGTGCAAAGCCCGTGGGAGAAGTTCTTGAAGAAGAAGAGAGGCTTGTATGGCATCTTTTTGTGTCAGCAGATGTTCCAATTGTGAATGGGCTACAGCACGAAAAAGTTTCGTGCGTTCCGTATGTTCTGGCACCATGTGCAAGACAAGTGGACGCAAACGGCGCATAAAAATGCTAACAGGAACTTTTTTTGCCGTCCATTCTTCCAGTTCCTGCCGCCATTTTTTTGCCAGAGCAGGACTGCTGCCACCAGTCGAGAGCGTCAGAACGAGATTTTCTTTTTGTATGCTGGCGGGAATAATAACATTCCCTTCCTCAGGCGCATCAATACAATTACAAAGAATATGTTTTTCGCGGCAGGCTTGGGCGAGATGGGTATTCAGCATACTGTTGCCTGTTGCGGCAAAAACGAGATCTTTGTTTTTGAGATCATCAATACAGGCTGGACGCTGCTCAAAGCGTATCCCTTCATTTTTTTCCAGACTTGTTTTCTGGGCAGTGAGGAGCAATTCCTGTAATGCTGTGGAAGGCGGTGCGGGGTCAAGTACCAGCACATCCTTGGCTCCATAGGTAATGAGAGTGTTCAGTTTGCGATACCCCACATCTCCCGCACCTGCCAGAAGACAGCGACAATTGGCAAGGTCGAGAAAGAGGGGGTAATGAGGCATATATTCTCCCAGTATCTTCTCTGCTTTGTGACGCTTCTATCGATCAGGTACAGGCTTTACGTCAGAAGTATGCAGAGAGCCTTTGGCTTTAGGGTGTGGTGATGCCAAGATAAAAAGGTGCGACAAATCCCATACTGAAAAACAAAGCCAGTGTCAGAGCGAGTTTATGCCGTAATGGTGTGGCACTGCGCTCGACAATTGTCCACAATAAGGCAGGAATAATCCAAAGCAGCAAGCGGGTAATGTCATTGATGATCTGATTTTGAAGGAGTGGCATCTGGGTATTGGCTGTATCCAGAATGCTCCACGCCGTGAGGCAGAGCAGAAATACCCAAAGAACAAACCAGGCATTACGTGCCCAGCGTGCGCACCAGGTAACCATGGTTGTGTAGTGGTCACGCCC
>CAMTOM010000170.1 GCA_947074125.1 uncultured Desulfovibrionaceae bacterium | reverse complement strand
GGGGGGGAGAGAGATGGATTCTAAAGCGAAGCGTATACTTTTGCGTAATATGGGGATTTTTATCGGTACTGTTTCTCTAGGGATGGGGATCGGTACTTTTGTTGGGGCTGCGGGACAGAATCCGGGTGAAGCCGTGATGTCACAATCTGCACCTGCTTCTTCAGTAAAACCTGTTCCGTCAAAATCATCGGTGACATTGACACCAGAGAAAGATTTGCCAAAGGGGAGGATTGTTTATCCCACCCCCAAGCCACAAGTAAAAAAAGAGCAGGAAGCAAAGCCAAAACCAGCTCCAGCACCTGCTCTTACACGACCAAAAGTGGAAAGAGCAAAGCCTCAGAAAATACAAACGCCTGTTATACCGCCTCAACCCACGGCTCCGGCAACATCTTTGATGATGCGTGGTCCAGATGGAGGCTCTGCCGTCAAGCCTGCTACTCCCACTTCGCAGCCAAAGCGCAAGAAAGGGGAGAAAGTCATTCCGCAAAGTAAGCGGATACCTGCTGCGGAAATGAAGAAATATTTTGAGATGGCAAACGGGTATTACGCGCAGAAAAACTATCCTGCTGCGATTTCTTTGTTCGAGACCCTTGCTGAGCAGGGTCATAAAGAGTCACAGCGTAGTCTCGCATTCTGTTATACCTATGGGCACGGCACAGGTAAAAATGATAAAATAGCTTTTAAATGGTTTGACAAGGCTGCCCAGCAAGGCGATGCGCATGCCCAGCTCGCTCTTGGGATGTGTTATGCAATGGGGCAGGGGGTTCACCGTGACTATGCGAAGGCTGCCCAATATTTTGAAAAAGCGGCACGGCAGAACTTCCCTACGGCACAATATAATCTGGCACACTGTTATGATACTGGTCTTGGCGTTGCCCGTGATAAGATAAAGGCGGAGCAATGGTACAAAAGAGCTGTAAAGGGCTTTGAAAAAAATGCCCAGCAAGGTGATGCGGCAGCTCAGCTTTCGCTTGGAATGTGTTACTCCAAAGGTCTTGGTGTGCCACAGGATGCGGTAAAAGCACGCCAGTGGATTGAGAAATCTGCAAAGCAGGGTAATCCTAATGCGCAGAAAATCTTAAGGAACATGCGCTAAAAAACGATCTGAATTCTATACCGGAAATAACATCGCCTTCTCACAGCATCGTGGTATTTTTTTACTGCGATTTGTGGGAAGGCGATCTTGTTTGAGGAGAATGGCAAACGGATATTTTTAAAGAAGAAATATTGACATTGAATTTCAATTTTGATATTTTCTTTTTCATCGCAAGTTTCTGGTGTGAGTACCAGTTTTTTAATATGACCTTTATGGCAATGATTTTCAATTTCTAATATACGAGGAATCCCATGAAAACCTTACCTTTGCGACAATTGACGACTGGAAAAAAAGCTACTGTGGTGCATGTATCGGCAAAGGGAGAACTGGGGCGCCGCATTCGTGATATGGGGCTGATTCCTGGTACAGAAGTAGAGATAGTTGGGCGTGCGCCTCTTCGAGATCCTGTGGCTCTGCGTTTGTTTGGGGTGACATTGGCTTTGCGCAATAAAGAAGCTGACTTTGTTACGGTAGAGGTAGTAGAGGCATGAGTGTGACATATGACGGTACTGAAGCAAATGATGGGGGTGAGGCCTACGAATGGCATCATACTTCTCCTCTTTTAGATTCACTTTCACAGACGCCGCGCATTGCGCTTGTAGGTAATCCTAATTGCGGTAAGACGACAGCTTTCAATCAGTATACGGGTACGCATCAGCATGTAGCCAATTATCCTGGGGTGACAGTAGAAAGCAAGGAGGGCTTTTCAAGGCTGGATGATGCAAGGGTTCTTTTGCTGGATTTGCCTGGAACGTATTCGTTGACGGCGTATTCCCAGGAAGAAATAGTTACACGTGAGGCTCTTTTGCCAAAAGATGACAAAGAGCGTCCTCAGGCTGTTATTGATGTTGTTGATGCCTCTACACTTGAGAGGGGCATGTTTTTGACGGTGCAGATCCTTGAAATGGGATTACCGGTCGTTTTGGCGTGCAATATGATGGATGAGGTTCGCAAGGCTGGTACTGTCATTGATATGAATCTCCTTTCCCGTCGCCTCGGCATACCGGTTTTTCCTGTGGTAGCACGTAAGGGTGAAGGCCTGGATGCTGCCTTGCGTGCTGCGGTAGCAGCGGGGCAGGGAGAGGCAATGGAGCCGTTGCACATTTCCTATGGTTCGGATCTTAATCCTGTGCTGATGGAGATGGAAAAAAAGATTGTTCATGCGAATGCTTTGCTTGATCGTTATCCGCCGCGCTGGACTGCTGTGAAAGTCTTGGAAGGTGATGAGGCGCTTGTGGCTGAGCTGGGCGCGTATGACGCGGCACTCCTGGAAAGTCTTTCTGCAATGCGTGACACGCTGAGCCGTCATTTGGAAGCGACGTTACGTATAGCTCCGGAGGCTGTCATTACAGATTACCGCTATGCCTATATTCGTGGCGTATTGCGGGATGGGGTCGTTCGTAAGGATAACACAAAAGATCGACTCGCCATGACAGACAAGCTGGATAGTGTGTTTACCAATGCTTTGGCTGGCCCACTGATTATGCTTGGTGTCATGTACGCCATGTTCTATACCACGTTTGAACTTGGGGCATACCCGCAGGGCTGGCTGGAGGCCTTTTTTGGCTGGCTGGGCACTGTGGTGGGCAATATCCTTCCCGATGGTCTTCTGAAATCTCTGCTCGTGAATGGTATCATTGACGGCGTTGGGGGCGTGCTTAGTTTTGTTCCATTGATCATGATCATGTTTTTGCTGATCGCCTTTCTTGATGACTCTGGCTATATGGCGCGGATGGCGTATATGCTGGATAGAGTATTTAGAATGTTCGGTCTGCATGGTGCTTCAGTAATGCCGTATATTGTGAGTGGTGGTATTGCCGGAGGGTGTGCCATTCCTGGGGTAATGGCAACACGAACATTGCGTAGTCCCAAAGAAAAATTGGCAACGCTGCTAACACTCCCTTTTATGGCTTGTGGTGCAAAACTCCCTGTATTTTTGTTGCTGGTAGGTGTTTTCTTTCAGGAAAACAAAGCGTTGGTCATGTTTTCTCTCATGCTTGCGGGGTGGGCTGCGGCCTTGCTGGTCTCGCGCTTGCTGCGTTCAACAATTATCCGTGGTGATGCGACTCCTTTTGTCATGGAGTTGCCGCCCTATCGTCTGCCTTCTTTGCGCAGTGTGCTGATCCACTGCTGGGAACGCACATGGATGTATATTAAAAAAGCGGGAACAGTACTGCTGGCGATTTCCGTTCTTTTATGGGCAGCAATGACTTTCCCTGAGCTGGACGAAGAAAAAGCACGTCCTTTTGAAACAGAAATTGCCATGCTGGAGGAACAAATCCGTCTGCTACCAGCAGATGCTGATGAGGCTGCTCGTAGTGATTTGGCGAGTTCCCTTGAGGAAAAACAGGCTGCATTGGCCAGTGAGGAGCTTCGCTATTCCTTTGCCGGACGCTTGGGAACATTTGTAGAGCCTGTAACGCTTCCGGCTGGTTTTGACTGGCGTACGGATATTGCCCTGATTAGCGGGATTGCTGCAAAAGAAGCAATCGTCTCAACTTTGGGAACGGCCTATTCGCTGGGCGAGCAGGATCCTGAGGAAGCAACAGGGCTTGCTGAGCGTCTCGCAAAAGATCCTGCCTGGTCAAAAGCTGTTGCGCTTGCATTGATGTTGTTTGTGTTGCTGTATTCTCCTTGCTTTGTTGCGCTGGTGGTTATCCGGCAGGAAGCAGGTTCGTGGAAGTGGCTGGCATTTAGCGTCATCTTTAATACGGTATTAGCATATGGTGTGGCAGTAGCAGCTTACAGGATAGGCTCGCTGGTATGGGGATAGCCTTTGTTATCGTCATAAAATATAACGAATATTGTTTAACCTCCGTGAGTGGCGGAGCTGTTTTGGGAGTGCGTGATGAATGATTATACGAAATTCGGTCTCTTTTTTCTTGGAGGCATAGCCATTGGTGCGCTTGGCGCTGTGGCCGTGAGCAAAGGAAAGCTCGATTTAAAACCTTTGGCAACAGATCTTTTGAGCCGTGGCATGGACATGAAAGAAACTGTTGTGAGCAAGATGGAAACAGTTAAGGAAGATGTAGATGACCTTATGGCTGAAGCAAGGCATATGGCAGAACAGCGCAAAGTAGGTCAGGAAAAAAGCTGATTTTTTTGCCACTCCAGTGGATAGTCTGATAAAGGTTGTTTTTTGCCTGGGATACATGCTGTATACCAGTCAGGAGCTTCGGGAGTTTTTTGTCAATGTCCTTTTCCCGCGTCGCGAGGTATCGGGCGCGGGAAGTTTTTTTCTCACTCTCTTTGAGGGGGGCTGATGTTCATTATTGTCCACGAATTGCCTGGCCGTATCCGTTTTCGGAGTTCTTCACGAATTTCCAGAGATGCGGCGGAGACTTTGGCAGACAAGGTGGATGCAGTAGCTGTTCTTATTGGTATACGTTTCAATCAGCTTACTGGTCGTGTATGCTGTCTCTATGCGGATGCCCCTGACCAGTATCCGACTTGTGCTTTTTTGTCTATCTTGTCCGCGCCTTTGATGCCCCCC
>CAMTOM010000169.1 GCA_947074125.1 uncultured Desulfovibrionaceae bacterium | reverse complement strand
TATCTGCGAATGAGAAAACACGTCCTGGACCACACAAGCGAAACAACTACTTGACAGAACAATCATGTCAGCTCCGCGCGACATAAAGCGCAAGAGCACTTATATACCTTGTAATCCCAGTCATTTTCTCGCACTGGTGCTTATTATTTGTTTGTTTTCTACTTTGGCCTCGGAGGTTTCATGAGCATTCCCCATAGTGTTTTTGAAGAGCTACACACCCTTTGCCGCAACGCCTGGCAGCGCCATCTTTTTTCTGGATTCAATGGCAATGTGAGTCGCAAGCTCGATGCGCAAACGTGCTGTATCACTCGTTCTGGCGCTCCAAAAGGCTTTTTGGAGCCAGATGATCTGAGTATTGTGGACATTGCGAGCGGCAAGCTTCTTGAGGGTCTGCCGCCTTCATCGGAACTGGCGATGCATCGTGAAATTTATCAGAACTGTCCTGATACCGAAGTTATTTTGCATACGCACCCGCTCCACTTGCTGGCTCTTGATTTGATTAGCGAAGCCGACAACTTTCTGAACCTGCCCCTTTTTGAGGCACAGGTATTGCGCGCCCGCCTGGGATTTAGCCCTGCCCTGCCTCCTGGCACCCTTCGACTGGCACTCTCTGTTGCTGAAGCGGCTCGCACTCATGAAGCTGTCTGGATGGCGCGGCATGGGCTTTGTTGTTGTGGTAGCAGCGCACGTGATGTTTTGGCGCTTTCTGAGGAATTGGAACATCTTGCTGCGATTCAACTTTTGACGGGACAGCGCACATTTTCGAGCGAGTAGCTGCTGGCTTATCATTGCGCGATCATTACAAAATCATAAATATACTAACAAGCTATTAGCAATAGTTTTTATTTCATATTTTGGCTCTTTTCTTTCAGGGTCTTTTTTGATATTCTGTTGGCTTGCTTCTTATAAAAACAGAGAAAAATATGAAACGTTTGCGTTATACTTTTTTCTTTGGCATCGGCAAATACCCCTTATACCGTAGCCGTGATGAGAGGTTTTTACCGTTTATCATTGCAAATTCGCAAAGATGGCGGCATACAGCAATAGGATTTTTATTTTATGAAACAACGTAACAACATTTCTCTTATTATCACAACCCTCTTTCTTTTCTGCTTTTTCTTTACAGGTGCCGCGCAACCAGCGCTAAGCGCTGAAAAACAGGCTGCCGCAACCCAAAAAACAACACAAAAGAAATCCTCCCAGGCATCCAAAAAACAAGAAGATGCCAAGCAGGAAGAAGCTAAGGCTGAAAAGCCAGCTACAGGCGAACAAGACTCTGCTACTCCCGCAAAAACGGCAATACTGGAAAACGCTCCAACAGACGATCTACAAGAAAAAACGGCTCAAATAGCCAGCGAAATCCAGCAAAAAACTGAAGACGTTGCCGCAGAAGATCCCTGGAAAAGCGCCTGGGCCTCGCAGCAGGCAGAGCTGGAAACGCTGCGGGATATCGCCAATACAAAAGAAAAAGAAGCCCCAAAAGTCGTCAATGATCTGAATACGCTCATGCGCCCTTACGAACAGGAAGCGCAACGCCTTTTCATGCTTTCCACATCATACGCAAAAGTGCCCCGCGTTCTTGAGGCGCTCCAGCGTCGTTTGCACAACACTTCAGATGATGTCTCCAAGCTCCTTGCCCCCACACGCGAAGAAGTGGAAAAAATCAAAGAGACGCTCCAGAAAATGGGGATGATTACCCAAATTTTTGCCAGTGAAAAAAACCCCACTGCCGATATGAAAGCTGTTATCGCTGATGCCAGCGTTACCAGAAAAAAACTGGAAACCGCAGCAACGCATCTTGAAACAGCAATCGCCCCAGGTGTTACCCTGCTGGAACGCCTCCAGAAAGCTGATGATGCTATCAGCACGGCATTGCCAACGACATGGAGAGCACATTATCTGCAAGGCCCTGTCAGTTATTGGGAGCCAGCTTTCTGGAAGAACCTCCCTGCCCACCTTGCAGAATCATTGCAGGTTATGCAGCTTCGTCTGCCCCTTGAAGTGCCCAACAATAAAGATACATGGCAGATGGCGCTGATTCGCTTTCTGGCGGTTCTCCTGTTTCTCAGCCTTGTTGCTTTTATTTGCTATCGCAGCCTCAAATCCCGTACGGACAATCCCGTTGTTGCGCATTTATTTCGCATCAGCCTGCCGTGGTTGATCCTTGGTATTTCCGTTATTGCCGCATCACTGAGCAGCTCAAGAACGGTTTGGTATGCCTTGCTTGGTCTTGGCAACCTCATACTCATTATTGGTCAGATTTTCCTTGCGTGGGATCTGCGCCGCATAGACAAACCGGCACTCTACAATGTTTCCTCACCACTCTGGCAGTTGGCTCCGCTCACTCTGGCGGGTTATCTGCTCATTTATCCCAGCATTCCGCTCCAGATACTCTCGATTGCCTGGATTATTCTTATCCTGCTCTTTTTTGTCTGGCGTCGTATGAGTGGTCACAAGATTCTTGATGTCTATCCCGAACTTGCCAAGAGTATTGTTGGCATGCAGGGTTTTTTCCTCTGGGTCTGCCTTGTGCTTGCCATTATTGGTCTGCCTATTTATTCCATGATTCTGTATATGATGTATCTGTCTGTGGCTGTGGCTATCCAGCTCAGTCTTGGCTGTATGCACCTGATGAATCTTATTTCCCAGAACCTTCCCAAGGAAGGTATGCGCGCTGTTATTGGCAATATCTTTATTGCCTTGGCAGCGCCTGCTGTTTTGGTGTTGGTGCTTGGCGGCATGTCTTTGTGGATACTTACCCTGCCTGGCGGCATTCCCCTTCTTGGGCATTATGGTTTCAGCAGCGTCAAGATTGGTGATAGCAGCTTTAACATTGTACAGCTCTTGCTGATTATCTCTGCGTTTTACCTTACACGTACAGCCATTCAGCTCACCACGTCATTCCTGAGCAAGCTCCCTGAGCGTGGTATGCGCATGGACGCAACACTCATTCCGCCTTTTCAGACGGCCATGACATATGCGTTCTGGGCTTTTTACGGCTTGCTTGTTTTGCGCTTCCTTGGATTGGAGCTTAGCAGTCTGGCTATGGTTGCTGGTGGTCTTTCTGTCGGTATCGGTTTTGGTATGCAGACCATCGTCAACAACTTCCTTTCCGGTCTTATTCTTATCTTCAGCCGTTCGCTTCAGGAAGGCGACGTTGTTGATGTGAATGGTATTGTGGGGCAGGTTCGCAAGATCAGCGTACGTGCGACCATGGTAGAAACATATGACAGTGCTCTGATCTATGTACCCAACTCGGAATTTGTTTCCAACAAGCTCATTAACTGGACGCGCAACAGTCGCTCTGTGCGCCGCCAGATCAATGTTGGTGTTGCGTATGGTTCTGATACGGCGCTCGTTATTGAGAGTCTGAAAGAAGTTGCCATGGAAAGTGACAATGTACTGAAATTCCCCAAGCCTTCTGTTCTTTTCCTGGACTTTGGTGACAGTACACTGGACTTCTGCCTGCGCTACTGGGTTGAGGACTACAACCTCGGTGTTCCCATTGATTCTGAAATCCGTCTGGCCATTGAGCGCAAGTTTAACCAGAATGATATTGAGGTCGCCTTCCCGCAGATGGATCTGCACATTAAGGACACCCCTGCACTCGCAGCGGCTGTGCAGCAACAAGCGCCACCTCGCGCCCCCAAAGTTGTTACCGCTCCAGTTTCCCGTGCGCCGCTGGTTGCTGAAGGCGCAGAAGATGGCAGTACACAGTCTGTAGCACCTACGGAAACAGAAGAACCTGTAATTGACAGAGAATGCCTTGATTCTGCCAGGCCTTCTTCCGCTCCTGCGCAGCAGCCACAAGAAGACAGATACCTGCCACCTTATGGGCATCCCTATGCCTATCCGTATGGCTATCCTCCCCGCTTCTATCAACCCCGAAAGGCGGCAAGCGCGTGCTCCAACAAGATACTGCCACGCCGTCCCCGCAAGAAAGCCACTGTGTAATGCGCAATAAACGCGCAACACAAAGCAAATGAACATGCGGCTGCTGCCAGATATTGGGTAGCAGCCGCTTTGTTATGTGCTGTTTCGCTTGCTTGCTGTAGTGTGATTTGTGGTTGCCGGTGCGCAACACCGCGTGGATGTGGTGTTGATACTGATGCCAGATACACGCAAAAAATGAGCGCTATCAGGTTATCGGGTATGGATGCGCGTCCGCGCTCGTGCCTGCACATGCTTGTCTATACAAATCAGGATATTATACCCTAAATGCCCCGCAAAGCCTGAAAACTCTTGCAGCAGCGCTCTTACCTCAGTATGATTAGCGCATTCACAAACATTTTTTTGCGGGAGGGGACATGGCTTTTTTCATTCATGAACGGGCAGTTATTTTGTTGGGTGATAAAACAACGCATGGTGGCGAGGTTGTGACGGCTTCTCCCACTTTTTTTGTGGATGATATTCCCGTGGCACGTGAGGGAGATATGGTGTATTGCCCCTTGTGCAAAGGGACGTATCCTATTATTGAGGGTGCGCCCACGTCATTTGAGGAAGGTGCGCGTATAGCCTGTCATGGCGATCGTACGGCATGTGGTGCCAGACTCCTTTCCCGCAATGCGCCTGCCGATGACCTTCCAGAAT
>CAMTOM010000168.1 GCA_947074125.1 uncultured Desulfovibrionaceae bacterium | reverse complement strand
ACCTCAATGGCACGGAAAGCAGACCTTGTGCGGGGAGAGGGTTCAGGCGTTGGACACTAGATGGGAAAGATTGGCTATCAGGCCGTTTGACGCCGTTTGGAAGACAGGGACGGTGGAAAATATATCAAAGTAACGGCAATCACTCCCCAACCGCTTGGAGAAGGAAAATCCACAACCACGATTGGTCTTGTACAGGGGCTGGCACGGCGTGGCTATCGTACGTCAGCGGCAATTCGACAGCCATCTGGAGGCCCTACCATGGGGTTGAAAGGGTCTGCGGCTGGCGGGGGGCTGTCGCAATGTATCCCTTTAACTCAATATTCTCTGGGATTGACTGGTGATATTAACGCCGTATCCAATGCGCACAATCTTGCCATGGTGGCGTTGACATCACGAATGCAGCATGAACGCAATTATGACGATGCCAAACTGGAAAAACTCTCCGGTATGAAGCGACTGCATATTGATCCTACATCGGTGCGAATGGGCTGGGTGATGGATTTTTGCTGTCAGGCGCTCCGCAATATTATTATTGGTATTGAGAGTGACGGGAAAAGCAATGATGGTTTTATGATGCGCTCGCATTTTGAAATCGCTGTTGCTTCTGAAGTTATGGCCATTCTTTCTGTTGCCAGAGACTTGCGTGACCTGCGTACACGTATGGGACGTATTGTTTTGGCATATGACAGGCAGGGTAAAGCAGTAACAACGGCAGATCTTGAGGTTGATGGTGCGATGACTGCCTGGCTGGTCGAAGCTGTCAAACCGTCCATGATTCAAACGATCGAAGGGCAACCTGTCTTTGTTCATGCGGGGCCTTTTGCCAATATCGCATTGGGACAGAGTTCGATCATTGCGGATCGCCTGGGACTTGGGTTGAGTGAGTATCATGTTACCGAGTCTGGTTTTGGTGTCGATATTGGCTATGAAAAATTCTGGAATCTGAAGTGTCGCTATAGTGGTCTTGTGCCAGATGCTGCGGTTATTGTTGCGACTGTGCGTGCCTTGAAAAGTCATGGTGGTGCTCCTGTGCCTGTGCCTGGACGACCTTTGCCGGAAGCGTATTCGCGTGAAAATGTAGGACTTGTGGAGGCTGGGTGCGCCAATTTGCTGCACCATATTCAAACGGTACGTCTTTCTGGTGTTCCGCCTGTGGTCTGCATCAATGCTTTTGCTACAGACAGTCCGGATGAAATTCGTGTGATCAGGCGTATTTGCGAATCTGCAGGAGCGCGGGTGGCGCTTTCAACTCATTGGGAGCATGGTGGTGATGGGGCTTTGGAGCTTGCGGATGCAGTCAAAGAAGCCTGTGAGGAACCGAATACTTTTGCTCCACTGTATTCCTGGCTCTCTCCTCTTAAGGAACGTATTGAGCAGATAGCTACCAAGGTTTATGGCGCCAGTGGTGTTGCCTATTCGCCACGTGCCCTCCAGCATTTGCATGATCTGCAAAAAAGATCCGATGCGTCGACCCTCGGTGTCTGTATGGTAAAGACGCAATATTCTCTTTCTGATAACCCAGCCCTTAAAGGAGCGCCTCAGGATTGGCATCTCCATGTGCGGGATGTGCTGTTTTATGGCGGTGCCGGTTTGGTTGCTCCTGTTGCTGGTGATATTACACTCATGCCTGGTACAGGTTCGCGTCCAGCTTTTAGAGGCATTGATGTGGATGTGGAAACGGGGCAGGTGAGCGGTTTATTTTAATGAGTCAATAGAAGGCTTCTTGAGGCGGTTTGGGGGAAAGTGCTTCCCCTGAACCAGATGTGGGGCGTAGCCATGATTTGTTTTTCTCTACAGATGCGACATGATTTATGGAGGCACTGTGCGAACAGCGACTTTAGATACTAATGCAGCTTCAGTTATGCAGCGACAGGATACGTTCACGATTCTTGCGGGCATTACTGATATGATTATGGTGCTGGACGGCACTTCGTTACAGATTCTGGCAGTGAATCATATCTTTGGACGTGAAACAACGGATCTGAGTAAGGTTGTGGGTAAATGCTGTTATAAAGTCTTGTTTGGCAGAAAATCTTCGTGTCAGGATTGCCCCGTTGTGACGGCTATGACCAGTGGTGTGGAAGAGCGGCGAACGGTCATTTTACCTTTTCATGGTGAAAACAGGCAGTTTTCTGTTGCTGCTTCGCCTCTTCGTCCTGAGAGTAAGGGTGATAATAGAATTTTGGTGACCATGCGCGATGTTACTGATGAAAAAGCCTTGCAGGCCAGGCTGCTTGAAACGGAAAAAATGGCTGCTGTGGGTATGCTCGCGGCTGGTGTTGCGCATGAAATTAACAATCCTCTCACCAGTATTTCCGGCTTTACGGCCAGCATTGGTCGGCGCTTGCAAAAACTGGAATGTCTTGATGATGACATGCGCCGTGAGCTTGAGGAAAGTGTGGCGACGATTACTGCGGAATGCCGTCGCTGTCAGGATATTGTCCGTTCACTGCTTACCTTCAGCAGACCTCAGTTTTCTTGTGTGAGTGTCTTGCCTCTGTCAATGATTGTGCGGGATGTGGTTTTTATTTCCGGTGGCTTGTTGCGTCAGGAAAAGTATCAGCATGTGCTTGTTGAGAATATATTGCAAAGTGATCCTGAACCAACGGTTGTGGGCGATGAGGGGCATTTGAAGCAGGTTTTGCTGAATCTGCTTGTTAATGCGCTGGATGCTGTTGTTGCGTCACAGCGGCGCAAACCCCGTATTCAGATACGTACATGGCTTGAGGGAGAAAATGCTTTTCTGGCAGTGGAAGATAATGGAACGGGTATTGAAAAAAAACATCTCTCCAAGCTCTTTGAGCCATTTTTTACGACCAAGGGGCCAGGGCAGGGAATAGGGATCGGCTTGTCTTCGTGTTATAGTATTGTTCATGCGCATCAGGGAGATATTACTGTCAGGAGTGAAGCGGGGAGAGGAGCCTGTTTTACGGTACGCCTGCCGGCTTTGACTGGGGGGGATGTAGATGGCTGATGGTTATTCCATTCTGGTTGTCGATGATGAACCTGCGATTGTCCGTTTGCTGTGTCGGGAGCTTTCAGGCGCTACACATGTTGTTTTTTCTGCATCGACGGCTGCTGAGGCTCTGGCACATGCGCATTCCCGCTCTTTTGATGTCGCCATTGTTGATATTTGTCTGCCTGATGGACGAGGAACAGACCTCATGCAAACCTTGCGCAGTTTGCAGCCTGAGATGGAAGTTATCTGTGTTACAGGGCATGGAAGCATCGGGGATGCGGTAGAGGCGATGCGTTTGGGGGCTTATGATTATGTGACGAAACCTTTTAACCTGGATGAGCTGGAGCTTGTTGTTGAGCGAGCGTACCAGAAGTCTTCGCTTCGCCTGGAAAACCGCCGTCTTCGTTATGCCAAAATGGCTTCTGGAGATGTGGTTGTCGGGATGAGTCCGGCTATGCGAAAAATCATGTATCTTGCCGAAAGAGTGGCGCCGACAGATGTCCCTGTACTCCTAATGGGGCCAAGTGGTGCGGGGAAAGAAGTAATGGCTCATGCCATTCAGCGCAGGAGTCATCGACGCGATATGCAGTTTGTTATTAAAAACTGTGCAACCCTTTCTCGTGAACTGGCGAACAGTGAGCTTTTTGGGCATGTTCGTGGTGCTTTTACTGGCGCCTTGCATAATCACGGCGGATTGATGGTAGAAGCGCATAAAGGAACACTTTTTCTCGATGAGATTGGTGAGTTGCCTCTTGAAGTGCAGGGGGCGCTCTTGCGGGTATTGGAAAATGGCTCCTATACTCCAGTGGGAGAGAAGGGAAGCAGAAACTGTGATATCCGCTTTATTTTTGCGACCAATAGAGACCTTGCACAGGAAGTGCAGGAAGGGCGTTTTAGTGAGGCTCTTTATCATCGCATCAATGTCTTTACCATTGTTGTTCCTTCGTTACGAGAACGTATGGAGGATGTTCCTTTGCTGGTAGAGCACTTTTTGCAGACACTTCCCGTGGCTCAGGGACAGCAGATTACTTTGGATGATGCGGCGATGGCCTGCCTTTCCCGTTATGACTGGCCGGGTAATGTTCGTGAATTGCGGAATGTGATTGAGCGTGCTGTTATTCTTTCTGAAAATGGACGTATTGTTCTGCGCAGCTTGCCAGCAGAGCTTGTTGCTGGTGGGAAGAGAAGCGCATTTATAGAAAGAGGTTCTTTGCGTGAGATGGAAAAAACACGTATTATTGAGGCATTAAAAATATGTCAGGAAAATAAAAGTCTCGCAGCAAAGCATCTTGGGATTAGCAGAAAAACATTATACAGAAAGTTACACATGTATGGGCTAACATCCTATTGACATAGTCTTGTTTTTTGTGTTGAATGAAAAGTTATTTTGCGTCATATTGTGAAATATTTTTTTATATTATATGTGAAATGAATGTTTTACTATCATTATACTTCTCTTTTATCTCCTTTCCTGTTTCCAATGTGAATCCTTGTGACACACTTGTATCTTTTTTACACATGCAACATGTGCAGATATTCTCTTCTTATAGGAGCATGACTAAAGGAAGTGTTTCCTTTGTGTAACCATTGCGTGGCTCGTTATTTTATTCACAATCTAACATGTTTTATTTACTT
>CAMTOM010000167.1 GCA_947074125.1 uncultured Desulfovibrionaceae bacterium | reverse complement strand
GCAAGCCTGGCTTCTGCTGCCGACACTATCAAGGTCGGTATTCTGCATTCTTTGTCAGGAACAATGGCCATCAGTGAAACCACACTGAAAGATGCCATGCTCATGCTTATTGAAGAGCAGAATAAGAAAGGTGGTCTGTTAGGTAAAAAACTGGAAGCCGTTGTGGTTGACCCGGCTTCAAACTGGCCCCTTTTCGCTGAAAAAGCAAAAGAGCTGCTCACCAGAGACAAAGTAGCTGCTGTTTTTGGCTGCTGGACTTCCGTTTCACGCAAGTCTGTTCTCCCCGTCTTTGAGGAAGAAAACGGTCTTCTTTTCTATCCTGTAGAGGAGTAAGGTGAAGACACCTCCCTTGATGTCAACTTGACAGGAGCCGCCCCCAAGCAGCAGGCTCGTCCGTCTGAAGAATATCTTATGAAGGAAATGGGCATTCAGCGTTTTGTACTTGCCAGAAAAGACTATGTTTACCCCCGCACAGCCAACAAAATTCTTGAAGCCTACCTGCAAGCCAAAGGGGTAAAGAAAGAAGATATCATGGTCAACTATACACCTTTTGGACATTCTGACTGGCAGTCTATTGTTGCTGAAGTCAAGAAGTTTGGCTCAACGGGTAAAAAGACCGCTGTTATCTCCACACTGAACGGCGATGCCAATGTTCCTTTCTACAAAGAACTGGCCAACCAGGGCATTACCGCAGCTTCCATTCCTGTTATCGCTTTTTCTGTGGGTGAAGAAGAACTCTCTGGTATTGATACCAAGCCTCTCGTGGGTCATCTGGCTGCCTGGAACTATTTTCAGAGTATCGATACACCAGAAAATGCAACATTCATCAAAGCCTGGCATGCCTATACCAAGAATAACAAGCGCGTGACCAATGACCCTATGGAAGCACATTACATTGGCTTTAACCTTTGGGTAAAAGCCGTTGAAAAAGCTGGCTCCACAGATGTGGACAGCGTACTCAAGGCCATTATCGGACTGGAAACTCCCAATCTGACTGGCGGCAAGGCCAAAGTACTTCCCAATCACCATATTACCAAGCCTGTGCTTATCGGTGAAATTCAGGAAGACGGGCAGTTCCAGGTCGTATGGGAAACTCCTGATCTGGTTGCTGGAGACGCATGGTCAGACTTTCTGCCTGGCTCAAAAGATCTCATTGCTGACTGGACTGAAGACGTTAACTGCGGCAACTACAATACTGTTACCAAGAAATGTGGATCTGGCAAGTAGTTACAACAATAATCACTGGGAAAGGAGTCTTGCAAGGCTCCTTCCCAGGACGCTCCAGGAAGGACAGAATCATGCGCTTCCCCATAGTTATTCTTTCATTCTTACTTGCCATCTGCCTTGTCTCAGTGGACACAAAGGCGGCAATGCTTGAACCAGCTACGGAACTGACCACAGCACTTTCAGCTTCCTCTGTTAGCGAAAGGGACAAAGCCATTACGCTACTCAGAGACAATACCAGCCCCCAGGCTACCGCTTTGCTAACCGCATTACGGGATGGACGCCTCATGCTCGATAGAGAGAGTGGCACCCTGTACATTGCGGATACTGGGGACACACTTACCAATGCCCTGACTGGAGAACTCATTAGCAAAAATCAGGATACCCCTCTGCGCAAAGTAGGCACAAGCAATCGCCAGCGCCAGGAGATTAGCGCCATTCTTGATTCCCGTATGCTCACCAGTTCCGATGTACAGGCACGGCGCATTGCTGCCGCTGCCCTGACAACAACACTGACACCGGCAATTGATCGGGAAACACTCACAACGCTGCTCACAACAGAAAAAGACGGTCAGACACGAGACTCACTCAACACTGCCTGGGCATTACTCACAAGTGCCGAAACACAAAGCTCCACTGAAGATCTTTTACGCGCAATAACGGCTTTGGAGAAAAATGCTCAGGGCCCTGCACGTCAAACGCTGGAAAAGCTTGCCAGGGCAGATAATGCCACAGTCGCTACCACCGCATCCGAAGCTCTGTATCGTCTGCGCGTCAAAACAGAATGGGCAGGCTTTGCTGAAACTCTTTTCTTTGGCCTCAGTCTTGGTTCTATCATGGTTCTTGCTGCCATTGGCCTCACCATTACCTTTGGTGTCATGGGCGTTATCAATATGGCACATGGGGAGATGATGATGCTTGGCGCATACACCGCATGGGGACTGCAACAGATATTGCCAGGGCATACCGGACTGGCCCTTTTGCTCGCTATACCAGCATCGTTCATGGTTTCAGGGGGTATGGGGATTTTACTGGAACGCACTGTTATCCGCTTTTTGTACGGTCGTCCCCTAGAGACACTTCTTGCCACTTTTGGGATAAGCCTCATATTGCAGCAAGCCGTACGTACTCTTATTTCTCCCATGAACCGTGCGGTTGCCAGCCCTGAGTTTATGAGTGGCATGTGGCAGATCAGCAGCAATTTCAGCCTGACCTGCAACCGCGTCTATATTATCATTTTTTGTATGATCACTTTCGGACTTATCTACGCTGCCATGCACAAGACCCGTCTTGGCCTTGAAGTACGCGCGGTTTCCCAAAACCGTTCCATGGCTCGCGCCATGGGCATACGCGATGCGCGTGTTGATGCCCTGACCTTCGGTCTTGGCTCTGGCATCGCAGGAATGGCAGGCGTTGCCCTGAGCCAGATCACCAATGTCGGCCCCAACCTGGGACAGACATATATTATCGACTCATTCATGGTCGTCGTTTTCGGTGGTGTTGGCAATTTGTGGGGAACACTTGTTGGCGGGCTGACACTGGGTGTGGCAAACAAAATTCTGGAACCCATCAGCGGTGCCATGCTATCACGTATTATTATCCTCGTTGGTATCATCCTCTTTATCCAAAAGCGCCCACGCGGTCTTTTCCCGCAAAAAGGGCGTGCTGCGGAGGGCTAAGTCATGTTTGTTGAAGAAAAGGTATTTGACCGCTCTACCGCCATCTTTACAGCTACTGTTGCTGTTGCTGCGGCGATTGTTACCATCGCAGGTCTTACCCCTGCAAACTCGCCCCTGCATGTTTCCAGCTACATTGTTTCCCTGCTGGGGAAATATATAACCTATGCGATACTTGCTCTGGCGGTGGATCTGGTATGGGGCTATCTTGGCATTCTCAGTCTCGGACATGGTGCATTTTTCGCTTTGGGTGGATATGCTCTTGGCATGTACCTCATGCGTCAGATAGGCGCACAGGGTGTCTACGGCAATCCCGACCTGCCAGACTTCATGGTCTTCTTAAACTGGGACAGTCTGCCCTGGTACTGGCTGGGTTCAGACAATTTCCTCTTCGCTGCCTTGCTGGTACTTTTACTGCCTGGCTTGCTGGCTTTTGTTTTTGGATGGCTGGCTTTTGGCTCCCGTGTCTCTGGTGTGTATCTTTCCATTATCACACAGGCTATGACATATGCGCTCATGCTGGCTTTTTTCCGCAACGAAATGGGCTTTGGGGGCAATAATGGTCTGACAGACTTCAAGAGCCTGTTAGGATTCAGCCTGCAAAGTGATTCCATGCGCGTTGCCCTTTTTGCGGCCTCTGCCATTATGCTGCTTTGTGCCTATCTTGTGTGCCGCAGTGTTGTCGCCTCACGTCTGGGAAGGGTTTGCGTTGCGATACGTGATGCTGAAAGCCGTACCAGATTCATTGGTTACCGCGTTGAAAATGTTAAATTGGCAGTCTTTACCCTGTCGGCTATGATTGCTGGAGTGGGAGGCGCACTGTATGTACCTCAGGTGGGCATTATCAATCCTGGAGAATTCGCACCGCTCAACTCCATTGAAATTGTCGTGTGTGTTGCCCTTGGTGGACGTGGGCGCCTTTATGGTGCTGTTATTGGTGCCTTTGTCATGAACTTCATAAAAACATGGTTCACCGCAGCCATGCCGGACGCCTGGCTTTTCGCCCTGGGGATGGTTTTTGTACTGACGACGCTCTTTTTGCCCTCTGGTCTCATTGGCCTGCCAGCACAATTACGACGCCTGCTACAAAAAATAAATCGTCGCAATCATACTGCTGCAAATGCAAAGGGAGCAAAGGCATGAACACTGTTTCACCCCTTTCTCAAGAGCTGGGTCTTTCCATTCCGGAAGAAGATGTGGAAATACGGGGGATGCGCGCCACACGCGTTGTCGCCAAACCTCCCAAGCGTCTGATAGGAAACAAGGATATTCTGCTCTATGTGGAAAATATCAATGTCAGCTTCGATGGCTTCAAAGCGCTTTCCGACCTGAATCTCTACGTTAACCGAGGGGAATTGCGCTGTATCATCGGCCCTAATGGTGCAGGTAAAACAACCATGATGGATGTCATTACAGGTAAAACGCGACCGGACAAAGGCGTTGCCTGGTTTGACAGGGATGTTAACCTGCTGGAATCCGACGAGGTACGCATCGCTCAGGCTGGCATAGGACGAAAATTCTAAAAGCCATCAATCTTTGAAGAGCTTCATGTCCTTCATAATCTTGAACTGCCCCTCGAAGGAAGCAACCGGGTATGGGAAACATTCCGAGCGCATTTGAGAGGGGAACAGCGCGAGGACCCGGAAGGCGTTTTGGAGCGCCTTCGCCCCATAGACTACCGACCTCTCCGTGCAGGG
>CAMTOM010000166.1 GCA_947074125.1 uncultured Desulfovibrionaceae bacterium | reverse complement strand
GGCTCGGCGTACCGGCGCGTGTTTGTCTACGTGTGCTTTTGGAGCGGCTTCTTGTCGGGCTTTTCCTTCGGACAGCGTTTTATCCGCCTGTGCTTTCTTTTCCGCCTCTTCTTTTAGTGCCTGTGCTTTTTTTTCAGCTTCGGCTTTATCTGTCTGGTGGTTGTTTTCCGGAGCGGCAGCCGGACGCAGGTCAGAGGGAACAACACTGTTGGCAGCAGGTTGGGAAATAACAGGATTTTGTTTGCGCGCCAAAAAGTTTTCAATACCTTTTTCTTCTTCAGCAGGAGCAGAGCGGGTTTCAAGGGGAAGGCCTGTCAGTTCGCTGAGCTTGGTTTCAGGATTTTCTCCTTTGCCCACGAGCATACCCATGACAAACATCCATGCGGTAAGTGCCACAAAGACAATAGCGATGGTAAGAATGTGTGCGATGCTCAGATTCAGTGTAAATGTCCGTGTGTTTTTCTGAGGGGCCTGCTTGGGCATATCAATATGATGGGGAGGGGTGTTGCTCATCTTACATCACTTCCGGCGCACTGACGCCTAATAAAGTTAAACCGTTGGCGAGAATCTGTCCCATACCTTGCAAGAGAGCCAGGCGTGCGCCTGCTCTGGGAAGGTTATCCTGCAAAAGAATCTGATGCTTGGCATAATAACTGTGTATCATGCCAGAAAGTTCCATGAGGTAATGGCTTACATGGTGTACTGCCAGAGCCTCAGCGGCTGAAGCCAGTGTTTCGCTAAAAGCAGCGGCTTTTCGCAAAAGAGCAATATCTTCTGGCGTATCAAGAGGCGCAAGCAGTTCTGCTGAAAGAGATGATGGTACTGGAATACCTCTTTCTGCTGCTCGACGCATGACAGTGCAGATGCGTGCATAGGCATATTGCACATAATAGACGGGATTGTCCATATTCCGCTGTTTTACGAGTTCGAGGTCAAAATCAAGCGGGCTGTCGCTCTTGCGTGAAAGAAACATGAAGCGGGCGGCATCAACGCCAACTTCCTTGACCACATCAGCCAGGGTTTCAAAAGTTCCTGCGCGGGTAGACATGCTGACAGGAGCACCATTTTCCAGAAGATTGACAAGCTGGATCAGTACAACATCAAAGTCATTCGCAGCATTGCGTTCCATCGCCGTAATGGCAGCGCGCATACGCGGGATGTAGCCATGATGGTCAGCACCCCAGATATCAATAAGATAGTCAAAACCGCGCCGGAATTTATCGTGATGATAGGCAATGTCTGAGGCAAAATAAGTCAGGTAGCCATCTGTTTTTTTCAGCACTCTGTCTTTGTCATCGCCAAGGGGAGTTGTGGCAAACCAGAGTGCATCGTCTTTTTCGTAAAGATGTTCTGCCCTGGCAAGGGCAGTAAAGGCATCTTCTACAGCACCCCGTTCTACAAGTGATTTTTCAGAGAACCAGACCTGATGTTCCACCCGAAAGGTCTGGAGGTCTTCTTTTATGCCGTCCATAATACGCTGCATGGCGTATTCATAGCATATATCCTGTGCTTCCCCGTCCGGCAGTGTTGCTATCTCAGGGCGCAGCCCCAGGAGTTCTTTTGCAATATCACGGATGTAGTCTCCGCGATAGAAATCTTCAGGGATGTCCATTGGTGTGCCTGTCAGCTCTTTTGCCCGAAGCCAGACAGAAAAACCCAGCAAGCGCATTTGGCGCCCTGCATCATTGACATAGTATTCTGTGGCAACATCATAACCCGCCATACGCATCAAGCGTGCCAGAGTATCGCCAACAGCCGCGCCGCGCCCGTGCCCAATATGAAGGGGGCCTGTGGGGTTGGCGGAAACATACTCAATGAGTGTCTTGCGTCCCCTGCCTTTGTGCGAGGCTCCGTATTGTGTGCCGGCAGCGGCAATATCAAGCAGAGTCTGATGCCAGAAGGCGGGCACAAAAGTGACGTTCAGAAAGCCTGGCCCCGCGACTTCAGCTTTTTCCACTTCGGGAAAGCGTTCTGTCAGAGCCGTTGCAAGGCGTGCCGCCAGATCGCGTGGGGGCATTTTAGCCTCGCGGGCAAGCATCATGGCGATATTGACCGCCAAATCTCCGTGACGCGGATCTTTAGGGGATTCAATAACTGTTTTTTCTGGCCAGGAGAGGTTCATTTCTTCCAGAATAGCCAATAAACTTTTTTGTAAAGCATCCTTTACGTACATGAAATCCTCAAAACTTCGACAATGATTGTAGTAGCTTACGTGGCAATAGTTATGCTGTCAGTGAAAGCATTGGAAATATGCCAGAAAAAGCCAAAAAAAGCCAGTACTGCATTATAGCTTACGCTTCAAAAGCTTCAATATCTTCTGCTGTGCATAGAGCTTGTACGGAGATGTTTTCTGGTGTGCATGCCTTTTCTCCTGCAGTGAGAATGGGAGCAACCATTTTACTGAGGACTGCTTTGGGGCCAAGCTCCAGCCAGCGCCGCGCACCATTTTGATATTGATTGCGGATGGTATCAATCCAGAGCACAGATGCGGTCATCTGAGCGCAAAGTGCCTCACAGGCACTTTCGCCATCAGAGACGGGGCGTCCGTGCAGATTGCAGTATACTGGAAAGCGTGGTTTGCTCCATGTTGCCTTGCGCAGGCGTGGCAGAAATTCTTTCGCCGCATCGCGCATAAGTGGTGAGTGGAAAGCGCCACTGACTTTGAGCATGAGCGCACGGCCTTTATGTTCTTTTGTCAGGTTTGCGGCATGTGCCACTGCTGCCTGTGTACCACTGATAACAAATTGTGCGGGTGTATTGTAGTTTGCTATTAAAAGTGTTTCTTCGGTGACTTGAGCGCTTTCGGCAACAAGAGCCTCCACACTTTCCAGGGGCAGTTTGACGATGGCAGCCATGGCGCCCTGGCTGTCTGGATCGGCTTCGGCCATAAGTTTGCCGCGAAGAGCCGTGATGTCGAGTACGTCGTCAATGTTCAGTATACCAGCCGCCGCCATGGCGCTAAATTCGCCAAGGCTGTGTCCGGCTGTGGCGCAGGGGCGCAGCCGTGAGGCGAGTTGTGACCAGAGTGAAAGATTCACCACTGTGAGCGCTGGTTGCAGAGCCTTGGTATCCGCCATAGCGTTTTCATCGCCTTCCCAGAAAATTTCTCGTAAAGGGAGCGCACTTGCGCGTTCGGCCTTTTTCCATAGATCCATAATATCGGAGAAGCGTTCCGCAAGTTCGCGTCCCATGCCAGGTTCTTGTGAACCTTGGCCAGGAAAAAGCAGGGCGGTATCAGACATGAGAACTCCTTGAAAGGTGGGATGCTGTACAGTGGCTTGACAGCTCCTGCTCACGGTAAGCTAAGTTGTCCTTAAGGTAAATAACCTGAAGTCGGTATTTGTTATTTTGCAGGGTATATTCATTGTGCTGTCCAGGTGACTATAGTTGAAGGGCAAACGCGAAAGGCACAATGATTTTCAGCATGAGAAGATAACAAGATAATGGCAATACACGCAGTGAGCCACGCATATTGCCACTATCAGTTACAAGAACAATAACAGGAAGGCTATCTCTTACACTTTAACTAAAGTATAGTCACGGGTGCCAAGTCCCAGTTTTTCTCCGTATTCTAGCTGAATCAAACCCTTGGTATGGGGCCAGCGTTCGGCAAATTTGTCAGTATCCTTGCCGTGGCAGCATTCTTTGCTGTGACTGTGCTGGAGGCTGGCAGCCTGTTTGACAAGATCATAGCACGCCTGATCCAGTGCTACCGGATCTGTTGATGCCAGAATGCCCAGATCCGGAACAAGCGGCATGTCGCTCCAGGAAACGCAGTCACAGTCAGGCGTGATATTCAGGGCAAAGTTCAGATAACAAACCCGTCCTTCTTTCCCCGTAACAGTCGCCAGAGCATATTCCGTCATGCGTTCCATAAAGCCGGAAATTTCCGTTGCCCAGTTAATGGAAATGGCTTTGGGGTCGCAGACGGTAATACATTCAAAGCAGCCGACACATTTGGCAGCATCAACAATGGTTTTTTTGTCAGCTCCCTGTGAGAGGGCTTTGCGCGGGCAGATACCAATACACTGCCCACAGGCGATACAGGCATTCTGGTCAATACTGACCACTGTGCCATGCTGATCCTGTTTGCCGAGAGTATTGGCACCACCCATGGCAAGATTTTTGATGGCACCACCAAAGCCAGCCATTTCATGACCTTTGAAGTGAGAAAGCACGATCATGGAAGGAGCTTTATGAATTTCTGTAGCAATATGTGCTTTTTTAAAATGCTTGCCTTTAATGGGCACATCAATGGCATTTGCGCCGAAAAGACCATCGGCAATAATAACAGGCGCGTCCACAACGGCGGGTGTGAAGCCGTGCTGATAGGCAGTGTGCAGATGGTCTACAGCATTACTGCGCGAACCACTGTACAGTGTTGTGGTGTCTGTGAGAAATGGTTTTGCGCCCAAAGCTTTTGCGGCGTCTACAACCTGCCGTACAAAGCTTGGGTTCAGATGGGTATCGTTACCGTATTCGCCAAAATGAAGCTTGATAGCTGTAAGATCGTCTTTGTGCACAACCTCATTCAGGCCGACTTTTCTGCAAAGGCGTTTGATTTTTGCGATTTTACTGTCAGAATGTTTGCGGGAGTGCGTGTCTGCATA
>CAMTOM010000165.1 GCA_947074125.1 uncultured Desulfovibrionaceae bacterium | reverse complement strand
ACGAAAAATCCACAGGACAGTCCATCACACACATACGAAATCAGGTCCACACAAACGTTAAGTTGAGAAGAACGAGAGGATTGTAATTCATGATAGAGTGACTAGATTGCACCTGCAAAAATGCAAAATATAAGAAAAGAACCAATATGGCGAAGATATTTTTTCATAATAACAACAACTATCGGACAAGTTTAAAATACCCCAAGGCACTCTTTGAAGAGTAACGCCACAACTCCTCTCAGGCAAGAAAAAAGCACTCCCTAAAAAGATAATTCTTTAAAGAAAAACTATTCGCATCTAGGCTGTTTGCGCAAAAAACTCTTAAGCGAGTGAGCCTTGCACTTTATAGCAAATTCATATAGAATCAAAGAGCAATAGGCGGTTGTCGGGAAGCTCCCCACCTCAATAGACAACATTATCCCTTCTGATTCCTATCAGAAAAACGCTTGTTGTACTCTATGATCATATTCCACAGACACGCTCCCTCACAGGGTCGTGTTTTTTTTAGCACTTCGAGGAAGTATCATGACAAGCATTCCCATTTCCAAACAAGGTTTTCAAAAACTAGAAAAAGAACTTGAAGAACTGAAAAATGAACGCCCTATTATCATTCAGGCAATCAAGGAAGCACGCGAAGAAGGTGACCTGCGAGAAAACGCGGGCTACGATGCCGCACGAGAACGGCAGGGTATGGCAGAAGCCCGTATCAAATACATCGAATCCCGCATGGGCATATATCAAATTATTGATCTGGATACCCTTAGCGGTACCAAGGTAATTTTTGGTTCCACCATCGAAGTGGAAGATGCTGACACAGAACAACGCAAAACATTTACCATCCTTGGCCCTGATGAAGCTGATCCCAACCGTGGCTCTATTTCATACCTTTCGCCAGTAGGCCAGGCGCTACTTGGCAAAGAAGAAGGAGATGAAATCAGTGTGGATATTCCACGCGGTCGGGTCACTTATGAAATTATCAGTATCACATTCAGAGGCAGTAAAGGCATATAACCAGAACAATACTGTTTTCTCATGATGCCCCACTTGTAAAAGGCGGCGGTCACAACAGCCGCCGCCTTTCTCTGTAACAAGACAAACACCTCTCCAAACGCTAATCCCAACGCATAACTTCTTAAGAACTGCCAATGGCTCCCACCTCAGCATGCTCACGATACACATGTGTGCCCGCCCCATCCTCAAAAGCTTCATAAAGCGACTCAGGAGAAGCAAAGATGACTTCTTTGCCACCGCCATGCAAAAAATCAATAGCTGCCAATACCTTGTGACGAATCTCCTTCTTTTCAAAGCGCCCTTCTTCCACATATTCTTCCAGTTGCGCCAAAGATACAGACCCCAGAATATCATGCTGCACACCTCCTGAAAGAGAGAGACTTTTTTCAGAAATGGGAATAAACAGCAGATCCGCTCCCAACGCACATCCTAAAAAGCTTGCTGAGGCAGCTACGGGCAAAAGAGCTTCTACACCACTCAAACGCCCATCTACAGTACGAATGACAGGAATACCCCCTCCCCCAAGCCCCAAAAGAGTACAGCCCTGCGCGAGAAGATGTTCCAACACAGCGACCTCTATAATTTCTTTTGGCATGGGCGTCGCCACCAAACGACGCCACCCCAGTGAGCCATCCTGACATAATGTCCAGTCTGGATACATCGCCTGCAACTCAGGAAGCTGATCTTCAGTATAAAACTCACCAACAAAACGCGATGGATACGAAAAAGACGGATCATCCGCGTCAACACGCATCTGAGTCACAACGCTGACAACATCCGAAGAGATACCCTTATCAATAAAAATATTCTGCAAATATTGCTGCAAAAGATACCCAACACATCCTTGTGCTGCTGCCTGACAGGAATCCAGAGGCATATGGCGCAAGCCCAAAGAAACCCTTGCCAGTTCAAGCCAGAGCATATTCATCCCAAGAAAAGGAGTACTCTCATGAAGAATCACAAGGCGGTACCCCTCCCCAACAAGCGCCGCAATATTTTGCATTGCTGCATCCCCGACAACCCCATTTTTTATATTTTTACAATCTCCACACAAGCTACCCAGATATTGCCCTGCCACAATAATAGCAAGCTTTCCAGGAGAATTCATAACTAATAGCCTCCTCATTTTATTTCATAAATACAAGCAGTTACATCAATATATGCGCGAACTTATATTTATTAAAGAATATTTTCAACCTCTTTCTTGGCACTTTTTTCACAAAGCAAGGAAATGCCGCATAAAAAAATTTTATTTCCATTCAAAATAAACGCCCCTGGGATAAAAGTCATATTGACACCTTTATATGCCTTTCCTATTCTGAAGAGATGCAAACCTATCGAATTCTCTATCTTCTCGCAGCCTTTGCCTGGCTGTTTCTTCTATGGCCCTACCCCATTACCCTGTTTATGGCAGGGGCTTTCGCCTGCCTGACTGTTCCCGTTTTTCACAAGCTTTGTGCACGCTTCTCTCGACGAAATGCTCTCCTTTTATATATTGCCTTCACTATTGCCCTTATTGTGACCCCCATCAGCTTTCTTATCCTGCTTGTTGCACCGCAGGCCGCAGCAGGCTTCAAAATGCTGAACCAGCTCCGCGAATCCAATTTTCAGCTCCCCCCATCATGGATATCTTTCTTTCAGGATATCAGGAACCATCTGGCTGAATACCCCAAAATAGAAAAACTTGTCACCGATGGTATCGAACAGTTTGACAGTACGCTGGGTCAGCTTATCAGCATTATGGTCAGCAACAGCTTTGCTTTGGTAGGCGGCACCATGGTATATGTATGGCTGCTGTTTCTCTTCGTCACCATGACCACTCTTTTTGTTGCCTCATCCAAAGACCTTTACGCCATCACACGAAAAATCCTCAACATCACTGACAACACCCTGGACAATTTTGTCACCGCCATACACAAAGCGCTGCGCGGCGTCTCTCTGGGAATTCTTCTGGTTGCCATCATTCAGGGCGTTTTATGCGGCATTGGCTTTGCTGTTGCCGGCGTAAAACAGCCCGCGTTCTGGGGATTACTGGCGACACTGGTTGCACCTATTCCTGTGGTAGGCACTTCCCTTGTCTGGTTGCCCCTGTGTCTGTACCTCTGGTTTTCAGGATCGAGCTTTGCGGCTGTGGGACTTGCCCTCTGGGGAACTATCGCGGTGGCAGGCAGTGACAATATTTTGCGTCCCCTTTTCTTGCGTAGAGGCATTGATGCCCCTTTGTTCGTCCTCATCATCAGCATCTTGTGCGGTCTGGCGAGCTTTGGAGCTGTAGGACTTATTGCCGGTCCAGTTCTGCTGGCATTTGCCATTCAGGCTGTGAAGGAAGGGAACCGCCGCTCAGAACACTTTTTTAAAGAGCATGTATAAAAAACACTATGATGCCACACAACAAGGCACAGTGCTTGACCCCCAACGATACTGAGACTATACTGAAGTAAAGAAGAATAGTTGTTACCTGCTCCAGACAGGCTTGTAATCTGGACTGACCCGCGTTTTCATACGCAACCGGAGAAATTATGTTTGGTCTTGGCATGCAAGAACTCCTCCTTATTCTCGTTGTCGTTCTCCTCTTTTTCGGAGCCAACAAACTCCCTGAAATTGGCGGCGGTCTGGGAAAAGCGATACGCAATTTTCGTCGTTCCAGTTCAGAACCAGATGAAATAGACATTACACCCAACAAACAAGAAAAGGCTGACGATACCAATACCCCACCAAAGGCCTAAAACAGAGTGCAGGATAGCAGGATGAAAGCAGAACAAATCTCCGTTTTTCTTGAAAACAGACCAGGACGATTGGCTGATGTAACCCGTATTCTTGGGGAAAATAACATCAATATACGGGCTCTTTCTCTGGCCGATACCTCTGACTTCGGCATTCTTCGCATGATTGTCAGCGACCATGCCAAAGCAAAAGAATTACTCCGCTCAAAAGGCTTCACCCTCGGCAGTACCAATGTTGTTGCGGTGGAAGTGGATGACAAACCTGGTGGGCTTGACCGCATCCTCTCCCTTCTTGCTGACAACAATATCAATATCGAATACATGTATGCCTATGTCCAAAAAGACAGCAAAAATGCTACCCTTATCTTCCGCTTTGACAAAACAGATCAGGCCATTGAAGCATTGCATCAGAATGGGCTGACCATCATCCCGGGAGAAAAAATATACAGCGCCTAGCAGCGTTCTTATCAATGCACAACAAAGGAGGCTTTTGCCTCCTTTTGCATTTGAGACCACCGATGTTGTTTGGGGCTTTCTTATTACTTTCAAAAACCCAAAAACAGAGGACAACATACCCTCCTATTATAATTACTATTTTTAAAATCCACGCCACAAGAAATCAAAAAAAGCTGATTTTTTTTTCTTCCCCCCCTTTTCAAGCGCACAGACTGTCTTATTTAATACGCCGATACGTAAATCACGCTGTCCGGTTCAAGGCATCACATCTTACCCCTGTGTGCCGCAACCAGTAAAGAAAGGAACACCCACTCCGTCCGACCAACATCAATGTTCCTGACACGCATTACGCTAGACAGGCGTTAACCTGGCTTTACATTTTCCATTTTACACAGTTAGAATTTTTTGCTGATATGACTTTATGAT
>CAMTOM010000164.1 GCA_947074125.1 uncultured Desulfovibrionaceae bacterium | reverse complement strand
ACGGCATGAAGAACACCACGTCACACACATAGTCACGACAACAATCTGTCCTTTATGCCCACCACGAAAGGCTGCATAGGCAAGCAAGTCCATTTTTTCCACTTGTCCTGCATCTACGGTACTCTCTGCCGCAAGCAAAAGAAAAAGAAGGAGTACAAATAAAAAGAGACATACCAGAATTTTTCTTTTCATTACCCGTCCCCAAATGATTTGGCAAGACGTACAGCACTCACTGCGTCCGCAGCATATCCGTCCGCGCCAATAGATTGAGCAAAATCTTCTGTCACCACAGCGCCTCCCACCATTATCTTTGCAGGAAGTTTTCGTTCACGTACCATTTTTACTACATCTTCCATTTTTACCATAGTTGTTGTCATCAAGGCAGACAAACCAATAATAGAGGCACTGTGCTCACAGGCGCAACGAACAATTTCCTCAGCATTCACATCTTTTCCCGCATCAATCACTTCAAATCCATGATTGCCGAGAAGCAGGGAAACAATATTTTTGCCAATATCGTGAATGTCGCCCTCAACAGTAGCCATCACCACCACAGGCTTTTTACCTGAAGCCCCTTGCTGCTCAAGCAAGGGTTTCAAAAGAGTGAAAGCCGTTTGCATCGTCTCAGCCGAACGAATCAACTGCGGTAAAAAGTATTCACGCCTCTCATAACGGGCACCAACTTCTGTAATGGCAGGAATCAGCTTTTCCTTCACCAGGAAAAAAGGATCTGCTCCGGCAGCAATTTCCTTACGTGTCAATTCTGCGATATTTTCCCTGTCGCCGCGCAGCACAGCTTCTTCCAGTGTCAGTGCCATACTCTGCTCTGCCGCTGCACTGACATGCACGTGTTCTCCTTCCTGCCAGTCAGCATACCCCGCAATAAAAGCTGCCGCGTCCTTGTCCTTATTCAAGAGAACATTCGAGGCATCCCGCACCTCACGCAGACGACGCTCGGAAGGATTGGCAATGCAGGAGGAAAGCCCAGCCCCCACACATAGCGAAAGAAAACTGGCATTCAACAAACTTCTGGCAGGCAAACCAAAGGATACATTGGAAAGCCCAAGCGTCGTTGGCAACCCCTCACGCACGCACCAGCGAATAGTTTCCAGACACTGCCTGCCCGCTTCTGCCTTTGAAGATACCGTCAGCGCCAAAGCATCCACCATCATAAGACAACGGGGAATCCCCAAACGCTGCGCTTCTTCAAGAAGTTTTTCAAGAATGGCAATACGTTCTGTTGCCATGACAGGTAACTGCCTGCCTTGAAGTGGCAATAAAATAAATGGCGCGCCCCAATCACGGCACACAGGTCCCAGAAGCTCCATTCTCCCCTGCTCGCCACTGATAGAATTTACCAAAACGGAGCCTGGGCAATACGGCAAAGCCTGAGCAATGGCTGCAACACTTGACGAATCAAGAGACAGTGGCGTTTGCACTCGTGCCGTCAGCAAACGTGTCAGTTCTGGCAACAGCAGGGTTTCATCCACAAGGGGAGCCCCCACATTCACATCCAGTACCGTAGCACCTGACTGAACCTGCTCATCAGCATATTGCAAGGCGAGCGAGCAGTCTCCTGCCTGCAAAGCCGCTGTGAGCTTCTTTTTACCAGTCGGATTGATGCGCTCACCGATAATAGCCAACGGCTCTTCCGAGCCAATATGCGCTATTCGTGTACGTGTCGTCAATGTGATACCGGAATGGATAGATGTACGGGAAGGACGTTTGAATGTCATCCCATTAACTTGTTTACGCAATGCCGCAATATGCTCTGGCGTTGTGCCACAGCATCCCCCAAGAAGCTGTACTCCAGTAGCCGCAAAAAGTGCTGTTTTTTCTGCAAAAGCATCCGGAGCAAGACGAAAAACAGTATTTCCTTCATGCAGCTCCGGCAAGCCAGCATTCGGCTCCACAAGAACAGGTACATGACTGTTTGCCAAAAGCTCATTCACAACAGGTACCATCTCTTCAGGACCGGCACTACAGTTCGTACCAATAACATTCACCCCCATATTCTGCATGGTGGCGACAAATATTTCAGGACTTGTTCCCGTGAGGCAAAGTCCTTTTTCAAATGTCATGGAAACAATGACGGGAAGATCACATTCACTGCGTATGGCAACAACAGCAGCACGCGCCTCAGCAAGATCAAATTGTGTTTCCACAATAAAGAGGTCAACACCGCCTTCCAGCAAGCCTTTGACCTGCTCCCTGTAGGCACTCACAAGTGCCGCAGGTTCCAAGTCGCCCAAAGGGCGTAAAAAATGCCCTGAAGGACCTATGTCACCAGCGATAAAGACTTCCCGCCCACTCTCCTTCACAGCACATCTTGCCACATCAGCCATCTTTCTGTTAAAGAGAGTAACATCAAGTTCGGAGGGCAATTTGAGGTGAGTACCGCCAAAAGTAGATGTGGTAATAATATCTGCACCAGCATCGATATAGGCTTTATGAACCCCACACAAAATTTCTGGTTGGCGCATACAAAAAAGTTCAGGACTCATACCGGCAGGCAAACCTGCCTTTTGAAGCATTGTCCCCATTGCACCATCAAAGAAAAGAAAGCGTCCCTGTTGAAGAGCCTGAGCAAATGATGTCATCGATAACTCCCGGATCCTTGTCACGCCAGATAATCCGGCGCGCAATTTTTTCTACTGAAAAACATTGAAAAGGACAAACCAAAACTATAGCATAGGTTCAGTTTTCGGAGGCGCACCTTTTTACTTCAGTTGGTTTTTTATGAAAAAAAATACCGTCTCATACAAGAAAGCCCAGAAAATTCCGCCTGTTACTGCTTCTTTCCCTCCAGCAGACAGTCCGGTTGAAGCAGAAGTTGAAATTCTTGATGATATTGAAAAAGAGCATGAAGAAGATGCTTTTTCACCAGATGATGACTTGATTGACTCCGATCAGGAGTGTGAAACTGAAGTCATCACACTCGCCGATACCCCAGACAGAGGAAAAACAAGCACCAACCTCCCCTCTCTGCATGGCAGCAAAGACAATCTTCATCTCTATTTACGAGAAGTTAGCCGTTTTCCTTTATTGCAGCCACAGGAAGAAATTGATCTCGCTCAAAGAGTGCGCGATCATAATGATCCTGATGCTGCTTTCCGTCTGGTTTCATCACACTTGCGACTCGTTGTCCGTATTGCCATAGATTTCCAGCGCCGCTGGATGCAAAATGTTCTGGATCTTATTCAGGAAGGCAATGTCGGTCTCATGCGAGCCGTCAATAAATTTGATCCGGATAAGGGAATTAAATTTTCTTATTATGCCGCTTTTTGGATCAAGGCCTATATCCTGAAATTCATTATGGATAACTGGCGCATGGTCAAAATCGGCACCACTCAGGTACAGCGAAAACTCTTTTTCAACCTGAATAAGGAGCGTCAAAAACTTATCGCACAGGGTTTTGATCCTGATGCGGCAATGCTTTCTGAGCGTCTCGGTGTCAGCACAGAACAAATCTCAGAGATGGAACAACGCCTCGCTGCCACAGACATGTCACTCAATGTCAGTGTAGGAGAAGAAGGCGGCGTTTCCCGAATGGATTTCCTCCCCGCACTCACGCCTGCTGTAGAAGATACTCTTGCCAGTGATGAAATAGGGAAACTTGTTCGGGATAAAATCAAAACAATTCTCCCCAAATTGAACGAAAAGGAGATATACATCCTCAAGAATCGCCTTTTGACGGATGATCCTATTACCTTGCGTGAGATTGGAGAACATTATAATGTTACCAGAGAGCGTGTGCGTCAGCTTGAAGCACGCCTTCTCGAAAAGCTTCGCCAGCATTTTAGTGGCAATATCAAGGATTTTTCAGACGAATGGATAAAATCATAACTATGAAGCCTCTCCATACTTCTTTAATGTATACCCTTTCCTTTTGTGCTGCCCTCATTCTGGGTGGTTGTGACTCATCTTCCAATCAAGGGGAGTCTTCAAAAGAAAAAAGCTCTGCGCAAACAGCAAGTAAAAAAGAAACGCAGCCGAGCAAGCCCGTTAACTGGCAGCTCTCTGAAAATGCACAGCTTTCATATGCCTATCTTCTTTATGAGCAGGCTCTACAGCGAGATGATGCTGGCCTGCTTTTGGAAGCACTGGACATTTTAAAAAAGCATAAACCCTCTGCCAACCTCTTTATTGATGCTGGTGTTTCACTTATCAACCAGAAATCAGAATACGTTATCCCTGTTCTGGAAAGCGGTCTGAAGCTCTATCCAGACGAGCTTTTGCTGAACCTGTTATATGCCGAAGGCCTCATGGAATCTGGCGATGCTGAAAAAGGCATTGCCCACATGCGTACCTATCTGAAAAAACATCCAGATAAAATTGACGCTATTCTGGAGCTCTCACTCCTGCTCATCAAAAACAAAAAATTTGAAGAGGCAGAACTGGTACTGCGCGACATCCCAGCCAACCAGCGTACGGCTCTCGTTGATTATTATCATGCCAAAGCGCTGCTTGGTATGCGTCAGACAGAACGCGCTATCACACATCTTGAAAAAACCCTCACCCGTATGCCAGACTTCATGGAAGCGCTGGCAGATCTGGGCTACGCTTATGAACAGCGTAAAGAATGGGCAAAAGCGCTTAAAGTCTACAACAAAATGCTTTCACTTGGCGAAGATGGTTCAGAAATATATATCCGTCTC
>CAMTOM010000163.1 GCA_947074125.1 uncultured Desulfovibrionaceae bacterium | reverse complement strand
ACAGCACGACCGCAATCAACATCGAAGGTGGTTTTGGTACCATTGCCAATGGCAATGCCGACATCCTGAGCTTCGGCGCTGGTGTGGACGCCGTTACCCTGAGCGGTAATGTCGCAGGCTCCATGACAGCTACCTTTGGTGCTGATGGCAATGCCCGTACCACAGGCATCAACATCTCAAAGACTGAAGTCTTTGACGGTGGCTCTGGTAATGATAGCATTGATGCCTCTGGTGTGACAGGTAATATCGTACTGCGTGGCGGTACAGGAGATGACACACTGACAGGCAATGGCAGCACCACATTCCACTGGTCTGCAAAAGACATTACTGAAGGCGCTGTGGATACCGTAAACTTCAAGGCGGGCGATACCCTTCTGGTTGGTGACGGTGTTACCGCAGAGCTGAATGGCAATATCCTGAACCTAACAGCCAATGGTGTGACCCAAACGGTCAATATCAGCGGCACTGTTGATACCTCTGCCTTGCAGGTAGTGGGTGTTAATGCCTCCGCAAACAATGTGACTCTGAGCAACAACATTGACGCAGCCCTCAATATGGCTGCCGACTTGGAAAGCATTGTTCAGGGATCATAAACGATTTAAAACAGGGGAGCACATCTACAGTGCTCCCTCGTATACCAAAAGAGAGCCGGAGGAAACTCCGGCTCTCTCTGTTTACATGCTCTCTTATTATGTGTTCTGAATGCTTGCTCTGCGTGCGCTTAACTCAGCTTCAGAATTTTGCGCGCATTGTCATACATGACCTTGCTACGCACTTCAGGCGTGAGAGGGAATTCTTCATAAGCCTCAAGAGCGTCTTTCAGTTCAATGAAGGGGTGCGCGCTGGCGAACACCACTTTGTCCTGAATCATGCCGCTCATGGCATCGACAAAAACATCTTTCATGGGAGCGCGTTCATATTCAGAGAAGTCCATATACACATTGGCATTGCGCAGGCAGGCATAAATGGCTTCATTCACAAAAGGATAGCCACCATGACTCATAATGAGTGTCAGCTCAGGGAAGTCCCGTGCGACCTGATCCACCTGACGGGGGTCACAATAGTCCATAATGGCACCTGAAACCTGTGGTGGGGGAGCCATCGTAATGAAAACGGGAATATCCAGTTCCGCGCACTTGGTATACAGCGGATAGAAGCGTGCCTCACAAGCGGGGATATGCGCGAGATAGGGGTCAATGGCAATGCCTTTCATGCCGTATTTTTCCACAACTTCAACAATTTCCTGAACGGCAGCCATTTTTTTATGTGGATCAATACCCCAGAATCCTACAAATTTTTGGGGATATGTTTGGCAAAACTCCAGAACACTCTTGTTGTTGGCAGGAAAACCATAGGTTGTTTCACAATCGCGTCCGGTAATGACACCAAGTTCTACGCCCAAACGGTCGAGATCCGCAACGATTTCTGGCAGGGGTTGCGGTTTGCGGGCATCAAAGCCAATAGCCTTGCAGGCAGCTTTGAACATGGTGCTGTTTTTGATGCCATTGATAATTTCCGGCGTGTTGGGGCGGAAACGAAAATCAATTACCTTGGTAGCCTTTGTCATACGATGCTCTCCTTAACAGTATGGGTAAGATTGTAGCATTTCGGGGAAGAAGTATGTGCTCCTCCGTCCTGCTGGTTTGTCATTTTATAGTGCAAGAAGTGTACTGTTTCGTGAAACACGCATCAGGAGAGTGGGGGACATTGTCCCCCTGTGACTCCTGATGTTTGGATATAATTGCGTATATTATCGGTTGAGTAGGAATAAGGGTACTTCAGGCACATAGGTAATGAGCAGAAGGACGAGCAGCATCAGCAGGATCATGGGAATAACCTTGCGTGAGAGCTCGCTCAGTTTCGCATGGGAAACACCGCTAGCCACGAAAAGGTTAACGCCCACAGGAGGTGTGATGAAGCCAATAGCCAGGTTGACAACCATAATAATACCAAAGTGCAGTGGCGAAACACCCACACTGGTCACGACAGGAAGAAGAATGGGAGTCAGAATGACGATGGCAGCAAGAGCTTCCATGAAGATGCCCACCATGAGCAGAAGAATATTGATGAGCAGAAGGACGAAAATCTTGCTCTCTGTAAAGCTTAGAATAGCTTTTGCGATGGTACCAGGCACATCTTCCAGTGTCATGATATTGCCAAAGAGAGTAGCCATGGCCATAAGTACGATAATGGTAGCTGAGGTTTCACAGGCTTCAACACAGCACTTGAGCATGGATTTGAAGTTGAGTTCCCGATAAATGAAGAGCCCCACAATAAGCCCATAAAAAGCGGCAACAGCGGCAGCTTCTGTTGGGGTCATAAGCCCACCATAGATACCACCAAGCACAATAATGGGAACCATAAGTGCCCATTTGGCATTCCAGAATGCTTTGGAAACGGTTCCGACGTTTCGGTTGCGCTGTTCGCCGCGCCAGTCTTTGGCGCGGGAGTAGAAATAGGCATATGTCATAAGGACAAGACCTGTCAGCACACCAGGTACAATACCGCCAATAAAGAGGTCACCAATGGAGACCTGGGCAGAAACCCCATACACAACAAAGGGGTTGCTTGGGGGAATCATAACACCAATAGCTCCGGCTGCGGCAACGAGTGCGCCCGCAAAGTACTTGTCGTAGCCGCGTTCTACCATGGCAGGGATAGTCAATGAGCCGATAGCAGCGACTGTGGCAGGGCCAGAACCGCTGATGGCACCAAAGAACATGCAGGTTGTGACTGTTGCCAGAGCCATACCACCATAAAGGCCGCCCAGCATTTCATCAGCCAGACTCAAAAGGCGATTGGAAAGCCCTCCGGCACCCATGAACACCCCAGCCGCAATGAAGAAGGGAATGGCCATAATAGGGAAGCTGTCAATGGAGGTAAAGGATACCTGCGCCATATATTGGAGAGGAAGAGTGTCTGCGCAAATGATAGTCGCCAGTGTGGAAAGTCCCAATGATATGGCGATGGGAACACCCACGGCACACAAGAGAACAAAGTAGCCGAAAAGAACTGGCAGTGGCTCAAGATAGTCATACAGAGGCAGTTCTGGGAAAAGTTTTGTCAGCAATATGGGGAGAATGGGGAGGGTAATAAGCAGTGTGACCCCAAAGCCGATGAGAGTATTTCGCATCCCACATATATGTGACTGCTTCCAAAGGTCCTGGAGCAGGCGGAAGCTCATAAGGCCAAAGCCTATGGGCAAAATGGCGTAAGGGATAATATAAGGAATGCCCAATGCTGTGGTGTACTGGGGAAATTTCAGCTTCTGTCCCATTTCGCCGATTCCCATCCAGAAGATAATGAGAGTCAGTATAAGAAAGCAGGTACTTACCACAATCCAGCTAATATTTTGCCAGCGGGGAGAAAGCTTGTCGTACAGGATGTCGACACGAATGGAAGCACGTTTTTTAATGGCAACGCTTAGGGCAAGATAGGAAATCCAGATAAAAATGTAGCGTGAAAGTTCTTCTGTCCAGACAGCAGCACCAGCACTGCTGAAAAATTTGACAATAACGTAGCGGTATACTGTTTGGAACGTGATGAAAAGGATAATTGAGAGCAGTCCGGTAACCAGAAATATTTTTTCAAAATTTTCGTCCAGCCATCCTAGAATGCCAGGTGTTTGTTCTTCGTCTTCTTTGGGGAGCAGTCCGCCGGTGAAAGGTTGGTCCATGATTCTCTCCTTGTGCGCCAGTGTATATCAGTCAGGCTTGTGGTGGCGTTAGTATTCGCGGGAGGGAAGGGCAGTAGGTATTGGCTGCCCCGGGCCGTGAAAAAAGGCGTTCTCCTGTAATGAAGAGAACGCCTTTTTAAAGAGCGTGTTACTTCTGTGTATTCGCGATAAGCTCCATCAGTTCTGCGGGGAGCTGATCGGCAAATTCCTGACGTACAGGTTCAGTCATTTCATAGAAAAGAGCACGCTGTTCATCAGAAAGATTGGTGATGGTGATACCTTTGTCTTTAAAGGCCTGCCATGCTTTTTCTTCCAGCTTAACAGTTTCTTCGCGCTGCCATGCTGTTGCTTCTTTGGCAGATTCACTGATAATCTTCTGCTGTTCAGGAGTCAGACTGTCCCATTTTTTCTTGTTCATGAGCAGCAGGTGCATGCTGTAGTTGTGGTTGGAGTCCATAGCATGCTTGAGCACTTCAGAATGCTTGGCATCATTGAGGAGAGAGAAGGTGTTTCCTTCTGCTTCAACAGTACCCTGCTGCAATGCGGTGTAGGTTTCACCCCAGGCCACCGGAGCAGGATTCATGCCGAAAGCTTTGGCAACAGACACTTCCACAGGGGAATCTGTGGTGCGTACTTTCAGGCCTTTCAGGTCAGCCGCATTGGTGATGGGCTTTTTGGTGGAAACAAAGTTACGATAACCATATTCGCTGAACATGATGGTGGTCAGACCAGCTTCATTGGCGATTTTTTCCATGTACTTGCCCAGTTCACCATTATCAATGGCATCATAAAGGTTTTTCTGGAACTTGGGAGAGGTCACATAAGGCAGGTCAATAGCCATGTAGGCTTTGTGAAAGCTGGCCAGGTTTGGGGTAGAACTGGAAGACATATCCAGAGTACCAGCCTGAGCCATTTCAGTGGTAACGCGGTCACTTCCTATCTGAGCGTTGCCAAAGAGCTGGATGCGGATTTTGTTGCCGCTCTTTTTTTCTACCAATT
>CAMTOM010000162.1 GCA_947074125.1 uncultured Desulfovibrionaceae bacterium | reverse complement strand
CCGGAGAGGCCCGGTTTTTGGCGGGTGCGGGGACGGCAGGTTGAGAGGTACTGAATGGTGTTGCAATGTTTGTTGCTCAAGCCAGGGCTTCGTTTCGTCTTTGGACTGCTGGCAGAGCAATGCCTCAAGAGGGTGCTGCAGATAAGGTGATTGCACTGCTTCAAAAAAGATAAGCCATACCAAACATAAAAAGCTGAGCTATCTCAAAAAAATAACCGTAGAAGATAAAAATGATAGTTATATTGAAGTTTTTTTAAAAAGAGGGGGTTTTCCTCCCCCCCAAAAATACCTTTACTCCATGTGATACGGTACATTCCTCAAAATAGCTTCAGCGCGATAGAGCTGCTCCAGCAGCACGACACGTGCGAGTTCGTGTGGGAATGTCATTTCACCGCGCCTGACAAGGTCGCGAGCCTGCTCGCGTACTGTCGGGCTGAGCCCGAAAGCCCCCCCGATGATAAAGCATGGGCGGCTGGCGGCATTTTCTGAAATTTTTTCAAGAAAGAGTGCGAAACTGGCAGAATTGAATCCTTTGCCTTTTTCATCGAGGACAACGGGGATGTCTTGTGGGGTGAGAGCGGCAAGGATATGTTCTCCTTCCATGGCGTTGCGTTGTATGGTGGGAAGAGAGGGAGGGGCATCTTTAATAATGGCTTGCTGTATATTTCTCCAGTGTTTCAGGCGTTCAAGATAGTGATCTGCGGCCATCTTCCAGTGAGGTGTTTTGAGTTTGCCGACGGCGACAATACGCAGACTTTTGAGAGGTGCCATAAGGGTATCCTAAAAGGTAGTAGTTGCGGTGAAGGGTGTTTCGGGGCATTCTTTGCGGGTGTAAAAAGAAGTCTTGTTTTACGGAGGCCTTGAGGCTGATGGGTGGTGTCGAGCTTTCTTTCTCTGAAGCTGTGGTAGTATTGCAGCGGGGAGAGGTCATCCTTTTCCCCACAGAAACGTTTTGGGGTATTGGTGGTAGTTGTTTTTCCGAGACTGCTGTTAATGCGGTATACCAGATCAAGCAACGGGGTGTCCACTTTCCGCTTCCTCTGGTTGCCGGATCACTTGAACAGGCAGCGTGTGTTGCGGATATTTCTTTCCTGCCTCTTGATTTTGCCCGTTCTTTCTGGCCAGGTGCTGTGACGATTCTTTTACCTGCCAAAGACACTGTACCGCAACGCCTTTTGGGGCAGGAAAAAAAAGTGGCAGTACGTGTCACTGCTCACAGCACTCTTGCTTCACTCTGTCTGGCGGTAGGAACACCACTTACGGCGAGCAGTGCGAATAAAAGCGGGCAGCCTGCGGTGTCTCAAAGGCATGATCTTGCCTCATTTTTATTGACAGAGACGGCAGGTGTTTTAGTTGAAGGGGAGTCGCCTGCGGGTGCTTTGCCGTCTTCTATTGTGGAGCCTCTTGGTGACAAAAAACTCCTTTTGCGGCGGGAGGGGGCTGTGCCTCTCTCGGCATTTGAAGCTTTGGGCTACACTGTAGTTTCTTTGTAGGTGTGCGTACTGCATTATAAAGAAAAGATTTTTATACGCTTCGTAGAATGTTCTATGCCCTATACATCATTGGGGAATAAATGCGGATATTCCTTGCATCTCCGGTGTGCTTGTCTTAATCTTTCCGGAGCAACAAGGAACATGTCATGCAGAAAAGCCTCTCCTGTCCGCACTGTCAGGGAATCATCCTTTCTTATGCCAACCCCGTGCCGACGACAGATGTTATTATCTATGAGCCGGATCGGGGTATTGTGATCATACGTCGCAAGAGTCCACCGGCTGGCTACGCATTGCCTGGAGGTTTTGTAGATGAGGGGGAGTCTGTAGAGCAGGCTGCCGTTCGGGAAATGCGTGAGGAAACATCATTGGATGTGGAGCTTATTGGACTGCTTGGAGTCTATTCACGTCCAGATCGTGATGTTCGTATGCACACCTTGAGCGTTGTTTTTGTGGGGCGAGCTCAAAATCCAGATGCGCTTTGTGCCGGAGATGATGCCGCAGCAGCCTCGTTTTATCACTTGGACAATCTCCCTTCTCCCCTTGCCTTTGACCATGCTGTTATTGTGCAGGACTTCAAAGACTATCTGGAAGGCAGACGTTTTCTGGCAACCGTTCAACCTGTGAGTAGCTGACGTATGGGATATCAGACACTAGCCGAATGTGTAGCGGATCTTGAAAAATGTGGACAGTTAATTCGTGTGACAGAACCTGTTGATCCCTGCCTTGAGTTACCCGCCATTCAGCGGCGTGCATTTCGCCTTCAGGCACCTGCTTTGCTGTTTACCAATCCTAAAGGAACTTCTTTTCCCATGCTTGCCAACCTTTATGGTACGCGTGAACGTATTCAGTATATCTTTCGTGACAGCTTGAAAACGGTAGAAAAAGTATTTACTGCCAAAGCACATCCTGAAAAGCTTTTAAAAAAACCTTTCAGTCTTTTTTCTCTTCTTCGTGCATCTGGTCGCTTTACGCCCAAAACGGTGAAGTCGGGTAATGTTTTTTCCTGCACTGCTTCTGTGGCGGATTTGCCTCGCCTTGTTTCCTGGCCTGGAGATGGAGGTCCTTTTATTACTTTGCCTCTTGTCTATACGGAACATCCTGATGTGCCTGGCTATGGCATGTCCAATCTGGGTATGTATCGTGTGCAGCTTGGCGGCAATAGTTATGCTGATGACGAAGTGGGCTTGCATTACCAGTTGCATCGAGGCATAGGCCGACACCATATGTGCGCTTTGGGTAAGGGCGAACCATTGCCCGTCAATATTTTTGTAGGGGGGCCGCCTGCTCTCACCATTGCTGCTGTGATGCCATTACCAGAAGGGCTTACAGAACTGTCTTTTGCCGGACTGCTTGGAGGAAGAAAACTGGCGATGGCTCCTGTGCCTGACTGGTCACTCCCTGCACCTGCTGAAGCTGATTTTTGCATTTCGGGCTATATTCTTCCAAGCCTTAAGCCTGAAGGGCCTTTTGGTGATCATGTTGGGTATTATAGTTTACAGCATGACTTCCCTGTTGTGAAAGTTCAGGCTGTGTATCATCGTCGTGATGCCATTTGGCCTTTCACCTCGGTAGGGAGACCGCCGCAGGAAGATTCTTTGCTGGGAGCCTTCATTCATGAACTGACACGCGATCTTGTGCCTCAGGTGTTTAGTGGTGTTCATGAAGTCAATGCTGTGGATGCTGCTGGCGTACACCCCTTATTGCTGGTTCTTGGCAGTGAGCGTTATACTCACTATGAAGTGGAGCGTTGCCCCAGAGAACTCATTACCTGTGGTTTGCAAACGCTTGGCGGAACACAGACATCTCTCGCCAAATATGTTCTTGTTGCGGCTAGGGAAGATTCGCCACAGCTCTCGGCACATGACCCGATCGCATTTATTTCCCATATTTTGGAGCGCACAGATTTCCAGCGAGATCTGCACTTTATTACAAGAACACCAACAGACACTTTGGACTATACAGGTGCTGCGCTGCATGAAGGTTCAAAACTGATTTGGGCTGCCGCAGGAACACAACGCCGTATGCTGGGAACAGAAGCTCCAACGGATATCCCTTTGCCTGAGGTTTTCCGTGATCCACGCCTTGTTGCACCAGGTATTGTGGCTATTCAAGGGCCAAAACACGTTTCCGATCGTGGTATGCAAGACAGACTTCTGGAAATCCTGGCAGAAGAATTGCTTCTTTGGAAAAAAAGGGAACAGTATCCGCTGATTGTTGTCGTGGACGATGTTGATTTTTGTGTACGCAATTTTGATAATTTCCTCTGGCTTGCCTTTACCCGTTCCGACCCCGCTTTTGATTTGTATGGTGCGGCTTCCCGGATGAACAGAAAACACTGGTCCTGTGAGGCTCCATTATTGATTGATGCCCGATTGAAGAGCTATATGGCTCCTCCTTTGGAGGAAGACCCTGAAATCACAGCGCGGATAGATGCCCTTGGAGCGCCAGGTGGCCCATTGCATGGTCTTGTCTGATAGAGCTATGTTGGAGACTTTTTTATGAAAATCGCACTGCTGCAATGCAATACTGTTGTTGGTGATGTTATTGGTAATGCTGAACGTATTGTTGCGGCAGTACGTCAGGCAGGGGAAGAGGGCGCTTCACTGTGTGTGACTCCGGAGCTGGCACTTTGTGGTATTGCGCCTCAAGAGTTGCTTTCCAGTGAAGGCTTCATGGAAGGCTGCCAGAAAGTATTGCAGGAGATGGCACTTGCGTTGGCGGATGCGCCTCCTGTGCTGTTGGGAGCTCCTGTGTTAAATCCGCCTCTTTCCCTGTGTCGGGTCTCCAATGCGGCAGTGCTTTTGCAGGGAGGAACATGCCGTGTAATCTCCCGCAAGATTTTTTCAGGGCAGGGTACGGGGAATGAAGCCCGTTATTTTGATCGTGGCATTTCATGCGGTATTGTTGCTCTTGAAGGATGGCGTCTTGGCGTTGTTGTCTGTGAAGACAATTGGGATGCGGCATCGTTCTGGAAAATGCAGCACGCTACCATGCACAATCCTTTGATGGAAATGGTACGGCGTGGTGTTGATGCGATTGTGCAGCTTGCGGCTTCTCCTTTTTTCATAGGAATGGAACAAACGCCTGCGCATCTTCCTGCTCTTCAGTCTCTTCTCATTCTTGTTCTTTTAACCATTGGCACTGCTGTGTCTCGAAATGACCACTTTGATTTCTTCGGTCAGGTTCCACCCCT
>CAMTOM010000161.1 GCA_947074125.1 uncultured Desulfovibrionaceae bacterium | reverse complement strand
GGGTATTCCCCTCACTCGTGAATTTCTTGAGTCGCTTTCATACCCACATGAATGTATCGAACGTGTCTGTTACCTTGTTGGTCACCACCACACACTTTCTGATATTGACGGCATGGACTACCAGATACTTCTTGAAGCTGACTACCTTGTCAATGCTTATGAAAGCAACTACTCAGCCGAAAATGTCACACATACCATGAACACACTTTTCAGAACTGAAGCGGGCATCAGACTTTTACGCTCCATGTACCAAATAGCCTGAATACCAGGCCACAGCATAGCAGTACCTGCACATTGTGCAGCTCAAAAGCACAACAATAAATAAAGGGAACCTTTACACAAGAGGTTCCCTTTACTGTGAAGATGTTCTGAAAAGGAAAGCTTGAGCGAATGTGTTGCCAGCAACAGCCTTCGACAAGCAAAGTATTCAGAAAATATTACTAAGGCTTTTCAAACCAGCCCTTCCAGGCAAAGGCTGCCAGAGCACCACCAAGCAGAGGTGCCACAATAAACAACCATACCTGCTGCAAAGCCTGACCACCCAGCAAGAGGGCAGGAGCAAGACTACGAGCAGGATTTACAGAAGTACCTGTAAGAGGAATGCCCATGATATGCACAAAAGTCAGAGTCAGACCAATGACCAGACCAGCAATAGGAGCTGTCTTCTCGCTGGAAGTCACACCCAGGATGGTCAGAATGAAAATAAAGGTCAGAACAACTTCAACAATAAAAGCGCCGCCCATGCTCAAACCAATGCCAGAAGCAGCACCGAAACCATTCGCGCCGAGTCCTGCGGTGGCAAGATTCAAACCGGAAGAAGCAATGATTGTCATCAGCAGTGCAGAACCCGCAAGAGCGCCCAGCACCTGAGAAATCACATAGCCACAAAAGTCTACTGCGGACATTTTTCCTGCCAGAAAAACGCCAATGGAAACAGCAGGATTGATATGGCAACCTGAAATATGGCCAATGGCATAAGCTGTCGCAACGATGGACAAACCAAAAGCAAAGGCTATGCCCAAAGTACCCAGAGTGCTACCCGCAAGAGCAGCAGAACCACAACCAAACAGAACCAAAACGAAGGTTCCAAAAAACTCAGCAGTGTATTTCTTCATACGTATCCTCCGAGGATTTATAAAAACACTCCGCACTTCATGACACAAGCGCACGAAACTTGCAAGATTTTCTCCACACCTCTCGCGGCAACTTACATCTAACACAGTAATATAGCAGAGAAGTTCTTGTTTTTCCATCTCTAGAACAATATCTCCATAGAGGCTCTGTTATATCAAAGCTTACAAAAATCCATAAGCACACGTGCTGTCATTTCAGGGTCATGCCTTTGCACATTCATTGTGTCCACAATGGGCACATCCCATACTTCCACACCTTGAGCGCGAATTGCATCTTCACGAATACCTGACGGATAGGAACCATTACGCCTGTCAACAAGAACCGCATGCAATAACTGTTGTGCGGGAGCATCCGGAGAATATTTTCGCAATGTATCCAGAATAATGCGTACACGTTCTGCTACAGAATAGCCACACTGTTCTGAATCATGCCCGCTATTGGAAATATATATTTTGGGACACTGAGCCTGGCAAATCGCCTCCGAAATCCCCTGCGGCAAAAGATTTGCGACAACGCTGGTATAGAAACTGCCCATAGGATAGCAAATCAGATCCGCCATAGCGATACGCTCTCTGACTTCACCAGAGATGTGCGCTTTGGTCTCACTGGTTCTTACACCAGGATAGCGCATATAGGGAGCCAAAAAAAGACGGCGAACAGGTTGCTCCAGGCGAGAAAAATGATGCTGCCCCACAAGCATGCTCCCGTCAGCAAGTTCTGCTGCCAGATGCATACTTGCCTCAACCACAGGCAATACCTGCCCGCGCACATGTAAAAGCGCACTCATCTCTTCAAGAACAGGTCGAAAGCTTCTGCCATGCGATAAAAATCCCCCCGCCAGCACGAGATTGCCCATGCTGGCAAGACGGGGATCAAAGTCTTCTGGCATATCCCGTATAAAAGCCTCGAAATAAGAGCGGAAAGAGCGAAAAGCTGTTGCAGGAAGAAATTCCCAACAAGAGTGGTGATAGGCAAGACGCCGACAGAGTTCCTGACGCAACAAGACCACATCACCATCTTTGGGCAAGCGCTCATTGCAAAAATTCACCAAAGCTTCGGAAACACAGCTTCTGTCCGCCAGGGCAAGCAGGCGATTACGCACATCACCCACAGCAAGCATGCCAAAAGCCTTTCGCAATGCCGCAGTACTGCCCCCTGAGTCAAATGGTGTTACCAAATGCAGACTGTTCCACGTATAGCGCGTCAGTACTGTACTCAGCGCACGTAGAGCCGTCCCGCCAGTAAAAAATACCATGCGTGGCCCATTTGCAGCATTCTGATGCACTTAGCGTCTCCCCATATTCTCCGGCAAAGCGATCAAGCCCAGCTCCAGCATACGCAAATAAAGCATACGCCCCACCCAGGCATCGGTCGCCGCGTATGAAATCTGTCCGGCAGAAAGTTCCTGCAAGCTCCAGTTGGAACATTGCATTCCCTTGGAAATACGCCACCCGAAAAGATTTGCCGCCAGATTTCTCAAACCAAAAGTACACATTCCCAGCGAGCGCGCCACTTCTCCCAAATCCACAATACCTTGTGCCTGAAAGGGGTGCAGCTTTTGAAGCTCACGCATATCATCATGAATACTGACACCAACTTTAACTATTTCTGGTGCAGCAAACAATGCTGCCAGTGATTCACTCAAGGGTATCCAGGTCAATTGAATCAGAAATACAGCCTCAGAAGCCGCTATCTGCACAAGAGAAGGCAAGTGCCCTTTGCCTTTGCGAAATGATGGTCGTGTTTCTGTATCAAAACCCAGCACATTTTCCTTGCGCAATACGTCCAGTGCAGCTTCAAGAGTCGCACTATCACGCACCAGGCGTACTTCCCCTTCGTAACGGCGCAAGGGCAGGACATTGATTTCTTCTTTAGAAAGCTTGCGTAAATATTCACTCGTATCCGGCATATTACTTCCCAATACAGAAGGTAGAAAAAACTCTGTCCAAAACCTCAGCAGAAGAATCCAAGCCGACCACATCACCCAAAAAAGCCGCCGCCGTATCCAAACGAACAGCACACACATCATATGCCTGTCCACAACGAATATCCACTACCAAAGTAGCCAGCTCCTTTTGCGCTTCGTGCAAGGCTGCCGCCTGACGGGCATTGGGAGCAATATTTTCCTGTGGTGCGTCATGCTGGCTGTGCAATATCAGGTCTTTCAAAGTTTTTGCGAGCGCATCCACCCCTTCTCCAGTCTGGGCAGAAACACAAATGAACTCTGAAGCACGCATTGACCATGCAGGGGGAAATGCCGCTGGAATCCCCAAATCCATTTTATTCCACACCAGCAATAACGGTACCTTTACTGCATCTGTACTGTGCAGTGTTTCCCATTCCTGTAAAATCTCTGTTGCCGCCGCATCCAGTCCGACGCCCCCATCAACAACAAGCACAATCACATCAGCCTGACGCATCCGCTCCCGCGAAAGCGCCACACCCATTTCTTCGATCTGCTCTTCCGTTTCCCGCAAACCTGCCGTATCTACCAAGCATACGGGCAAACCATCCAATTCCAATGTCTCTTCCAGAAAATCCCGTGTTGTGCCAGGCACATCGGTCACCAATGCCCGCTGCCGCCCCAACAAAGCATTGAGCAAACTTGACTTGCCCACATTGACCCCACCAGCCAGAACAGCCTGTGCCCCATGACGGAACATGCGCGCTCTTTCATAACCCGCCAGAAGAGCCTGTGTTTTTTCCATTACCTCTTCTACAGCATGTATAAAATCTTCCGGTGACAGACACTCCACATCTTCATCAGGAAAATCCACTGCGACACATAATTGCATACGCAAAATTTCCAAAGATTCTCGCAATATACGGATGCGCTCCCCCAGCAAGCCATCCAGCTTTGCCACACCATAACGCAAAGCTTCACGACTCGGTGCGGCAATCATTTCAGCAACCGCCTCCGCCTGAGCCAAATCCATACGCCCATTCACAAGAGCTCTGCGTGAAAATTCTCCGCGATCAGCCAGACGCGCCCCCAAAGCCTGACAGCTTGCCACAAGGGTCCGCACCAAAACCGTACCACCATGACAGTGAAATTCAAACACATCCTCACCAGTAAAACTGCCCGGCGCTGGCATAAGTACTACAAGACCATCATCCAGACGCTCACCCTGTGCATCCAAAAGATAGCCTCGATGCAAAGTATAGGGACGAAAGGCAACAAAGCGCGAAGCACGCGACAAAAACATGCGTTCACCTATTTCCCGCGCCTTTGCCCCAGACAAGCGAACAATACCAACGCCCCCAGAACCAGGAGGTGTCGCCGCTGCCACAATGGTATCATCTGTTTCCTGCATTACTGCCTCATGTCTAAGCCACTCTGACACACCTGAAAAATTCAACCGCTTCCCCTACTGCCTCCTCTCTCAATATCGCAAGCCCGCTTTATTCTGCGCAGCCATCACAATCCTACTCCATCACCTACGATTTCAACACACTTCTCTTCTCCTTCACTCTAACTTCCGCTTTCTTGATCTGTCTTCTTTTCATCTTCCCTACCAACATTATCTCCTTCATCGCTTATCGTACCCATTATGTAACAAC
>CAMTOM010000160.1 GCA_947074125.1 uncultured Desulfovibrionaceae bacterium | reverse complement strand
CGAACAGCTAAGAGAGAGGCTAACCTGCAACTTGAAAGAGAGGGTGGTACTGCCGTTGGAGCAATATCACAAGTAGTAAAAGAGACAGGCGCCACAACAAGGCAGACATGTGTCCCACGTGCCTAACCACAATACGATACTTGAGAATGTGGTCAAGCTGCAACTCGAAATCCTGGCTTGCCCTCGTGGATGAAGAAAATATCAGACTGGAAAATGGAGTCAAGCTGCAACGCTTTGGTAGGGTCTGTGGAGTTATAAAAAGAAAATATCAGACTGGAAAATGGAGTCAAGCTGCAACGAAGTAGGGGCAATATACGCGACAATAAGGCTCAGGCTTCTGTTATTTACTTTCGCTCACAAGCTCAATTCTCGCGGGAAAGTCGTTTTTCATAGCCGCAAGCTTTTCTTTTCCTGAGATGATGCGTCCCATAATATAAAGACTGTGACCATTCCCAGTACCCTTATAAAAAACAGCCAGATTGCCCCAAGGAGCATAATAGCTGAAATCCCCTGTAAGGCCTTTGTCTGAGGAGTCAGAGATATTGAGTTTGCGCGGCAGGGAAGCGATTTTTTCTGTCTGTACGTAGTCTTCAAAAGAAAGATTTAAAGGGAGCAGACTCATAAAATCACGGCTGATAGCTGTGTCAAAGAGTGCCACAATAACTTCACCGCCCTTGAATATCATCTTGATATGCGAGGCGGTATGTAAAGCTTGTTTTTCAGGGAGTGTCTGCTGTTCAGACCCTTGACTTGAAAAAGGAAAACAAAAGAATGCTATCGCAATGGTCAGCATGAATATTCGCTTCATACCCATCTCTCCGTATAAAACAGGTAATAAGATATGAGATGTCCCATTTTCCTATAGGCAAGACAGAACACAGCAGTCTTTACCTATAGAAAAATGGGGGAATGCTATAACTGAGCTTAGGGAAGGCTATTGTATTCCTGATCAGATACAGGCTCCAACCACTCTGTAGATCCTCCCTCAGCAGGAACTCCAATGGCGATATGAGAAAACCAGCTATCTTTAGTTGCGCCGTGCCAGTGTTTTGTGCCAGGCGCAATAGTAACGACATCACCAGGGTTCAGTTGTTGCGCTGCTTTACCAGATTCCTGATACCATCCACGACCACCTGTGATGAGTAAAATCTGTCCTCCCTTGTGATGGATGTGCCAAAAATTCCGGCAGCCTGGCTCAAAAGTAACATTGCCAATGTTCACATCTTTGGTAGAAAGCATATTCAGGTAGCTTGTTCCTGTAAAATACTTGGCATATGCTTCATTTTTTTCGCCACGTGGAAAAGGACTTTCGTCTGCAAATTCAGTATTGGCTGCTTTCACTTCCTGTATCCCGCTTAACGACATAAGCAAAATCCCCATCAGCAAGAATGTTAATTTTTTCATGGAAAACTCCTTATCTATGATAACGCGCATTAGATAATTTTAAGAGACTGTAGCCAGTTCTTGATACTTGATACTGTTTCGCTCCCTCCAGATTCATACACGCCAAAGATCTCTGTAAGAGAAGAATGAGGGCAGGCTTGAGCGATATCCTGGGCATATCTCCCTGGGCCACCGCCGCCATGTGTGTAAAAAGGTACGATTGTTTTATTTGCAAAATCAAGCTGCGTGATAAACGAATAAAGCGGGGGCGCCATCGTATGCCACCAAATGGGAGTGCCCAGAAAAACTGTAGTGAATGGAGTGATGTCTGTGAGTGAGGCAAGCTGAGGCTTGAATCCGGCTTCAATTTCTTGCTTTGCCTGTGCCACGGCTTCTTTATAGTTAGTAGTATACGCTTGGGAAGGTTTGATTTCAAATAATGTTCCCTGCGTGACTTCTTGAATAAGTTGCGCGATTTTTTGGGTATTGCCATGCCATGAGTAGTAAGCAATGAGAATACTTTCTTTCATATCTATTTCATCCTGTGATAATAATATTCGCTGTCCTGTCCGACAGTCATAAGGGCAATATAAAGTATGTAAGATTCCTTGCGAAGCCTCATTCCTATTGAAATATTGCTCAAAGCTCTTTGTGGCAGAGAGCGTGGTGTCCTTATGCCATCACATATTTTGACGCTGTATGCAGAATTGCTTGGTGCGTGATACGGAAGGGATATCAGGAGGGAGTGCCTTTTGGGGGCTTGAGAGAGCCTGAAAAGAACGAGTGATTGTAAGAGGTGTCTTTGGGGTGTTGTGAATTTGAGATCATGACAAGCGCAAGTGAATAGCCATTACAATGGACACCAGCTCTTGTGTTGTGAGTGTGCGTTCGGGTTTTTGCCTAATGCAAAGCAGTTTTTGCGCTCGTGAGCAGCACGTAAAGACTCATATGAGCCTGTCATGATCCCAAATGTTTAAGGAGTGATTTGTATTACTTTCCATACCCAAGAGTATACGGCAGCCATGTGCTGATCTCAGGTATAAAAGCGAGAATCAGAATGGCAATGGTCAGTGCAATAAGATAGGGTATGACCGCTATGGATATGCGCTCTACTGAGAGGTGCGCAATCCGTGAGGCGACAAAAAGGTTAACTCCCAGTGGCGGCGTCAGCATTGCCACATTGTTGGTAACGATAAGAACGATCCCAAAATGTATGGGATCAATGCCAAGCTCAAGAATCATGGGCAGCAAGACAGGCGCAAGAATGATAATTGTGGAAAGCGTTTCCATAAACATGCCCAGTACATACAGAACGCCAATAATCATCAGCAGGACAACTTTGGGGTCTCGCGAGATTTCCATAACCATGGCAGTCATGCGCTGAGGTGCTTCTTCAAAGGTAAGGATCTTCCCAAAAAGAGTGGATGCGCCAACAATAAGCAAGACGCCACCGCAGATCATAGCGCCTTCAAGGAGAGATTTCTGTATATGCTGCAATTTCAACGCCCGATTTATGACGCTTCCCACAAAGAGTGCCCATGCGATGGCGACAACAGAGGCTTCTACAGGAGTCGCCATGCCAGAGTATATGGAGCCGAGGATGATGAATGGCGTCATCAGCGCAAAAAAGCATTTGCGGCAGGAGCGTAAAAAGAAGCGCCAGCTAAAGGGGGGAGCATCGGTATCTCCTTGAAAACCATTCTTTTTGGCAATGATCCATGCTGTTGTGAGCATAATAAAAGCCACTAAAAATCCTGGCAAAAAACCTGCTGTAAACATTGCCGTAACAGAAAGATTGCCCAAAATGGCATAAATGATCATCGGGTTGGAAGGAGGAATGAGAATGCCTATTGTTCCGCCTGAAGAGGTTGTTGCTGCGGCATAATCTTTAGAATAGCCGTTGCGGAGCATGGCTGGAATAAGAATTGTTCCGACAGCGGCGACTGTTCCAGGCCCCGATCCTGAAATGGCGGCAAAGAAGGTGCAGGCAAGAATAGTGGTAATACCAAGCCCGCCATACATGCGTCCCACCATTTGTTTCACGACGTCAACAATTTGATTGGTAATATTGCCGTACTCCATAAGTGAGCCAGCGACCACAAAGCATGGTATCGCGAGGAGCGGAAAGATGTTCAGACCGTCAAAAAGTGAATTGTGGACAACGGTCAGGGGCAGGAGATCTCCCACAACCAGTGTGACAACGGAGGCTATGGCGAGTGACATGAAAATGGGCACGCCAAGTATGAACATAACAGCCATGCAGATGAGTGCGATTTCAAGTGGTGTCATTGTCCCCCCTCCTCAAAAGTGACAAGTGATGCGAGTGACCCTTTTTTCCAGCACACATAATATTGTTCAAGAATGCGCCAGGTCATGAGTATAAAAGCAAAGGGAATAATCATTTCAACCCAGGCTTTTACGATACCCAGTGTTGGGGATATTTCCGGAAAGGCAAGTCCGTCCTGAATGGGATCCAGGCAGACGTAGGCGAGATAGATATTGAAAAATATCCATATGCTGTCAGCGAATATACGGAAAAGAAGGCGGATTTTTGTGGAAAAGAAGTCGAATTGTGCAGTAATGCGTACGTGCCCACCGTGCTTGATAACCAAAGCTGACCCAATATAGACCGTCCATAAAAAACTATAGCGTGAAAGCTCTTCAGACCAGCCTATAGATGAGCCTGTGAGTATGCGCATGCCTACTTGAAGGCCGAGGCATATAATCATAATGCTCATAAAAAAAGTACAAAGGTATTCTTCAAAGTTATGATAAAATTTTTTTATGTAGAACATAATATCTCCGAAATGTATAGATTTCGTTATGATATATAACAGTATAAAGAAACGTTTTTAATGTTATCATGAGTATATGATTGCTACTTTTATGTAGAGTATTTCTTTTTTATGAAATGTATAGAAAAGCGAAGAGGTATATATGTTCGTTTTTCTATATATATTGTGATATTTTTTTTAAAATAGCATGTGATGATATATGTAAATTATATAGTAATAATTTGATACGTTACTATGAGATTATAGAATATATAATTGTGGATAGTTATTCTTGCTATAAGCGCTGGTTAAATGATACTCATGTTATTTAACCAGCGCTATCAAGAATGGTATGTTTATTGATGTGGCTGTTTCTGTGGTCTTATGCCTATGCAGCTAGAGATATACTTTTGCTATTCTGCTGATATAATGGCTAGGGTCCTTTCGATGACTTCCTTTCCACAACCTTTGTCATTGAACTTGTGCAATCTTCCACGAGCTGCCTCACTCCATTTTTCATTTTCTTCCCTTGCACCTACTATCTT
>CAMTOM010000159.1 GCA_947074125.1 uncultured Desulfovibrionaceae bacterium | reverse complement strand
CCAGAGGGGCACCTGCATGGATAAGCACCATATACAACACACCGGCATCCGAAACAGCAGTGCGGATGTCGCGAAGAGTGGGAACCGGTGAGCCCAAGTGATAACGAAGAAAACGAAAGCAATCGAGCATTTCATGCGCTTGAAGCGCATCGACAACATCCACAATCTGCGCTGGCGACAATCCAAAAATAGAGCGCTCACCCCCTGAGTCTGTCCAGTGACCTCCCGCTTTTGCAGAAAGCTTGGCACGCACTCCCAGTTGGGGCTGCACATTCATCGCACGACTCCGCTCAAGAATCAGTTCCAGCTCACCAGGCATCTCCAATACAAAAAAACAGTTAAAGCCCATACGCATGGCCTGAAGTCCAAGGTCGACAAATTCCTCATCCTTGTAGCCATTGCAAATCAAACAGGCCTCTCTGTCTCGCAGATGTGAGACGGCGGCGATAAGTTCCGCCTTTGAGCCTACTTCCATTCCATGATGGTAGCGGGAGCCAAAGTGCGATATTTTTTCAAGCACCTGTTGCTGCTGGTTCACCTTGATGGGAAATACCCCACGGTACTCCCCTTTATATCCCAACTTGGCAATGGCCTTGCGAAAAGACTCATGCAAACACGAGATACGGGATTCCAAAAGATTTTCTACCCGTAGCAGCACTGGCATATCATAGCCGCGCTCATGCAATCCCCGAATCACTTCAGGAATACTGACCTGCGGCCCTTTGCCTTTGCCCTGCGGACAAATGACAACCTCACCCTTATCCGAAATATCAAAGTATCCGGATCCCCAGTTACGGACTCCATACAACTCTACAGAATCTTCTACTCGCCACTGCTGTAACGCACGGTTTTTTACCACTGTCGCATCACCTCCAATAGAATCTCTTTCTTTCGCATGTGTACGGTTTCATCCTTATGAGTGTCAATGAAAATAGAATAAAGACAAAAGTTACCCTTAAGGCTCGTGAAAAGCTTGACGAAATAGAAACCATGCGACACCTTCTTTTTCGGGCAATACATCCGGTACCTGCCCTACTCCTTATGTAATGAAAAATGCTTCTTTTTTCAGGCGGGCATTCATGAATCCTTTGTTCCCATCCCATTTTTTCAGGCATTGTGTGCCTTTGCGTACCCTGCTGCCTCTCACATGTTTTTTTCTCCTGCTTTGTGCCTGCACCACGCAAGACAGCCCGCAAAAAGCAGAAAGCAGCCCACCCGCGCCAGTCACCGTTGCGAAAGTGCAGCAAAAAGACATGCCACGCCAGATCACCGTCCCAGGCACTGTGGAGGCCTCTGCCAGCGTGGATGTTCGTTCTCGCGTCAATGGCGAAATTCTTGAGATATATTTTACAGAAGGCGAAGAAGTAAAAGCTGGTCAGAAGCTTCTTTTCATTGACCCGCGCCCCTTTGATGCTACCCTCAAAGAAGCGCGTGCCAATCTTGAAAAGATACGGGCGCAACTTGTCAAAGCCAGTCGGGATACCAAACGCTATGGCAAGCTGGTCTCCAATGGCTATGTCAGCCGTGATGCTTTTGAGCAGGCAAGCACCAGCGAAACAGCACTGAAAGCGGATTTGAATGCCGCTCAGGCTGCTGTGGAAAGCGCCACTCTCGAACGCTCATACTGTCTTATCAAGGCTCCCATCAAAGGCAGAGCAGGAAAATTGCTGGTACACAAAGGAAACATGCTTCGTACAGGAGAGAGCAATGCCATCCTGACCATCAATACTCTGGAGCCAGTCTATATCTCTTTCGCCGTACCGGAAAAACATTTGAATGCGATCCTTGAACTTCAGCGAGTACAGCCCCTCTCTGTCACTGCCACCCCTGTGGGAGGCGCACAAAACAAAGGGGCTGTGAACCTTATTGATAACACCGTGGATAGCGCTACCGGCACCATTCGCCTGCGTGCAGCCTTTCCCAATAAGGACAGAACACTCTGGCCAGGACAGTTCGTGCAGCTTACCCTGACACTGGGAATGGATAAAGACGTCCTTGTCCTTCCTGTACGCACAGTGACTGAAGGCAGGGATGAAACTTTTGTCTATGCCATAAATGACGGCAAGGCTGAATACAGAAAAGTGAACCTCCTCTACAAAACGGATACAGAAGCCGTTTTGGATTCAGGAGTCAGCAACAATGAACTCGTTGTTGTTGATGGTCAGATGCGTCTTGTGCCTGACGCGGCTGTTACAATCCACAAAACACTCTCTTTAGAAACAGATGCCGACGCCTCTTTGAAAGCGCCAATGGAGCGTTAAGTACATGATATTCATTCCTCTCATCAGCATCTGCCTGATTGTTGGCACTATTATTGGCATCACTGGTATTGGCGGCATTCTTGTGATTCCCAGCCTGGCCTTTTTTGGCAATCTGGAAACACATGTCGCCATGAGTACCTCACTGGCTTCTTTTCTCGTCGGTGCCATTGTCGCTACCTATTCTTACTGGCGAATGGGCTTTATGGATTGGAAGCTCGCCACACCCCTCTGTATAGGAGGGCTGCTTTTTGCCTATCTTGGCGCCTGGGTCAATTCGGGACTGCCAACTGTCCCTCTCAATACCATGCTTGCGCTACTGATTCTTTTTGCCGGTGTGAGTGCCCTGCGCCCCTGGACAGCCTTTGAAAGTCTTCATGTCCCCTCCTCCTCATATGTCACCAGCACCGTATTCTTTATTGGGGGCAGTACAGGCTTTATCGCAGGCCTGACAGGCGCAGGCGGTCCGATACTTTCCATCCCCATGATGATTATGCTGGGCTTTCCGCCTGTGGTTTCTGTTGCTGTCGCCATGCCATATCAAATCATGACAGCTTTTTCGGGAACCATCGGCAATGTTGTTCATGGCAAAGTTGATTTTGCTATGCTTGTTCCCATCACCATCGCACAGGTTGTCTGCATTTTTCTGGGTGCCCGCATGGCACCATACATCCCTGCCCAGAAACTCAAACTCTGTATCGGCTTGCTCTGCCTTGCGGTAGGCTCCTTCATTCTCTACCGAACCTGGCTCTAAAAACACAAGGACGCCATGAACATCGCTTCGATATTCATACGCCGCCCTGTCGCGACAATACTTGTCATGCTGGGCATCCTCTTTTTCGGCATTGCAGGCTATCTGCATTTGCCCGTCAATCAGTTGCCCAATGTAGACTTTCCTACCATACAGGTTTCTGCCGACCTTTCAGGCGCAGACCCAGAAACAATGGCCGCTTCTGTCGCGTCAATACTGGAAAAAGAATTCTTCACCATCGCAGGCATTGACTCCATCAGCTCCATCAATGCCACAGGGCGCACCCGCATTGTTATCCAGTTTGCTCTTGACCGTAATATCGACGCAGCGGCACTGGATGTTCAGGCAGCCATCGGGCTGGCACAACGCAAGCTCCCTGCGACCATGACGCAAGCTCCCAGCTTCCGAAAAGTAAATCCCGCAGATGCCCCAATACTCTACCTGACCCTCTCATCTCCCACAATGCCACTCTATACCCTGAATGAATATGCGGATACCCTCATTGGGCAGCGCCTCTCCATGGTACAGGGTGTGGCACAGGTGAATATCTACGGGCAGAAAAAATACGCCGTGCGCGTACAATTGAATCCCGACGCGCTTTCCAGCCGCCAGTTGGGTATTGATGAAGTCACCTCTGCTGTCATGGCAGCCAATAGCAAACTTCCTACCGGCAGCCTGCACGGCTCACAAAGAGCCAGCACCATTAAAGCCAGCGGACAATTGCGCAATGCCGATGACTTTCGCGATGTCGTTGTTACCTACAAAAACGGTACCCCCATCTATCTGCGAGAACTGGGAACCGTCATTGACAGCGTGCAGCAAGACAGACAAGTCTCCCGCAGCGACAATATTCCTGCCATAACTCTCGCTGTCGATCGTCAGCCTGGCACCAACGCCATTGAGGTGGTAGACTCCATACGCACACTTTTGCCAGAACTCAAAAGACAGCTCCCCCCATCTGTGCATCTCAATATTTTTTTCGATCGCTCAGAATCCATCCGTGAATCTGTTGATGAAGTGAAGTTCACGCTCATCCTGACTATTTGCCTTGTCGTGCTGGTTATTTTTCTCTTTTTGCGCAATCTGCCCGCCACCATTATTCCCAGCCTGGCTCTGCCCATGTCTGTAATAGGCACCTTTGCCGTTATGTATGTCGGCAACTATACGATTGACTACCTTTCCCCCATGGCACTCACGCTGGCTGGCGGTTTTGTGGTAGATGATGCCATTGTCCTTCTGTAAAACATTGTCCGACATCAGGAAATGGGAAAAACACCGCTACAGGCGGCTTTTGACGGTTCCAAGGAAATCAGTTTCACGATTCTTTCCATGACCATTTCACTGGCGGCTGTTTTTATCCCTATCCTCTTTATGGGCGGGATTATCGGGCGGCTCTTTCAGGAATTTGCCGTTGTCATTATCGCTGCCATTCTCCTTTCAGGACTGGTTTCCCTGACGCTCACCCCTATGCTGTGCGCCTACTTTCTGCGCCCCGCTCCCGTACACAAAACACAATACAGAGGCCTTTACGGACTTTTAGAGCTTGGATTTACAGGCCTTCTCAACCTCTATGCACCCCCCTTCCGCGTCACACTGCACCACAGCCGACTTACCCTTCTCTTTTCATTTCTCCTCCCCGCCAGTCCCGTTCTCCCTCCCTCGCACCTGCCCACCGTTTCCCTGCCTCCGCGTGTGGACGG